>JASHRB010000713.1 GCA_030037575.1 Candidatus Sulfotelmatobacter sp.
CCAAGGGTAACCGCCTCATCGCCACGGGCGGCAAATTCGACATTGACCTCACCACTCAGGTCAAATTCGATAGGGATATGTTTCGGCTGACTGTGGACGGCGCGGCGGTCACGCTGAGTTTGAGTCCGGCCGCCCGCCACCGTCTCGAATGGCGCTGCGACGCGTGCGAAGTGCCGTGTGAGCACGCCGGGGCGGCCTTCTCTCTGATTCTGGAAGAGAAGCTCGCGCTGGGACTGGCCGGAGCGCCAGCGGCGCGGACCCCAGCTGAAAGCGTGAGCGAGGAGGCGCTGGTCGCGCAAGCCCTGGCGGAGCGGGCAGAGCGCGCCCGGACCGAGAAAATGCGGCTCACGTCTCTCGACAGTCAGGAGATCTGGACCGATTACACATTGACCAACGCGGCCTCGGGCAAGTCATACCGGGTCGCCCTGCGAGGGTGGCAGCCGGGGCAGTCGTATTGCTCGTGCCCGGATTTCCGCAAGAACACGCTCGGCACCTGCAAGCATATCCTTCATACGCTGGAAAAAGTCCGGAGACGATTCTCCGGCGGGCAGCGCAATCGCCCGTATCGGCGCCGGAACATCAGTGTGCATCTGGCATATGGGGAGGAGCTGGAATTGCGTATCTTGTTGCCGGCCCACCTCGACGACGTGACCAGCGGCATCGTACGCCCGATCCGCGATAGGCCGATCACCGATCTCGCGGATTTGCTAGAACGCATCCGTCAACTCGAAGCACACGACGTCGCGGTGACGGTCTATCCCGATGCGGAAGAGTACATCCAGACCCGTCTGATGCTGCAGCGCATCGCGGCAAAGGTCGCCGAGATTCGGCGCAATCCGAAATCTCATCCCCTGCGCACGACGCTGCTGAAGGTGGAGATCCTTCCCTACCAGCTGGACGGCATCGCTTTCGCGGCCAGCGCAGGGCGCGCGATCCTGGCTGACGACATGGGACTCGGGAAAACCCTTCAGGGTATCGGTATGGCGGAGCTGCTGGCGCGCGAAGCAGACATCCGCAAAGTGCTGGTCGTTTGCCCCGCATCCGTGAAAGCCCAATGGCGCAGCGAGGTTCTCCGCTTCTCTGGGCGCGATTGCCAGATCGTGTTGGGGAGCGCTGCGGGGCGGAGCGGGCAGTACAAGAACGAATGCTTTTTCACCATCTGCAACTACGAGCAGGTATTGCGTGACATTATCGCGATCGAGCGCGTGAGGTGGGACCTGATCGTTCTGGATGAGGGCCAGCGCATCAAGAACTGGGAAGCGAAGACGGCTCAAACCATCAAGAGCCTGCGTTCCCCGTTCGCGCTGGTGCTCTCCGGCACCCCGCTGGAGAATCGGCTCGACGATCTTTTCTCCGTCGTCGAGTTCATCGACGACCGACGTCTCGGGCCTGCATTTCGATTCTTCAACCGTCACCGCGTCAACGACGAAAGCGGCAGGATCCTGGGTTACAAGGATCTCAATCTGCTGCGCGAAAGACTCAAGCCGGTACTGCTGCGCCGGACGCGCAGCGCGGTGATGAAGGATTTGCCCCCGCGCACGACGGAAATTGTGCGGATTGCGCCCACGGATGAGCAAGCGGGCATCGAACTCGCGCAGATGCAGATTGTGAGCGGCATCGTCCGTAAGTCGTATATCTCGGAGATGGACCTGTTGCGTCTGCAGAAGGCATTGCTTTTGGCACGGATGAATGCGGACAGCACCTTTCTCGTGGATAAGCATGCTCCGGGCTTTTCGAGCAAGCTGGAGCGGCTGCAGGAGCTGTTGGAAGAGTTGGCCGCGGAGGAGGATCGCAAGATCGTGCTCTTCTCCGAATGGACCACGATGCTCACTTTGATCGAGCGGCAGATCACTCGACTCAAGCTCGATTCCGTAAGGTTGGACGGATCCGTCCCGCAGAAGAAGCGGCAGCAGCTGGTGCACCAGTTTCAAGGTGATCCGACCTGTCGCGTGTTCCTCACCACCAACGCGGGCTCGACGGGGCTCAACCTCCAGGCGGCGAATACCGTCATTAATGTCGATCTGCCGTGGAATCCGGCCGTTCTCGAGCAGCGCATCGCGCGCGCGCACCGGATGGGCCAGAAGAACCCGGTGCAGGTCTATTTGCTGGTGACGGAAGGGACGATTGAAGAGAAGCTGCTGGCGACGCTCGCGGCCAAACATGACCTGGCTCTCGCCGCGCTGGATATGGAATCTAATGTGCGGGAGGTCGCGCTCACATCCGGCATCGAAGAGCTGAAGCAGCGCCTCGAGGTGCTGCTCGGCGCGAGGGCACACGCTGCGGTAGACGAAACGGAAAGGCAGCGCCAGCAACAAGAGGCAGAGCGGCTCGCTCGCCGTTCGCGGGTGGCGGAGGCTGGAGGCCAACTGGTGGCTGCCGCATTCGCATTCCTCGACCAAATGATTCCGCAGTGTCGGCCAACGAACGGTGCGGAGCAAAAGGCAAGCGAGTTCAAAGCTCGTCTCGCCGAGTGTCTGGAGCGCGACGAGCAGGGCCGCCCGCGACTCACTGTCACACTGCCAAACGAAGCCGCGCTCGAGAGCCTTGCCAGGTCACTTGGCGCCCTGTTCACCGTTACCCAGGCGTGATCTTTTTACGGTCGCCAAACCGGTGACGATGGAAGCTTCGCTCGGATAGGCGATGTCGGCCAACGTCACAGGAGCGCAATTACATCCCCAGTGTTTGGCGTTAGCCACAAGATGTTGGCACAAATCCCCCTCGC
>JASHRB010000714.1 GCA_030037575.1 Candidatus Sulfotelmatobacter sp.
GCCGGAATTCGACCAGGCGTACTACGAGCAGCTGAAGGCCAAAATCGGCGCCGAATTGTCCGATGCGCTCGACACGAAAAAGCATCCGAAAGCCGAAAGCTATAACCTGGCCAAAGAGCTGAAGAAGAAGCTGCTAGCCGAAATTCCGGAAGAAGATGAAGACGCGCAGGCGAAGCTCAAGCAGTATTACGAGACCCTGCGCGAGCGCATCTTCCGCGAGCAAGTCATCGAGAAGAAGCGGCGTCCCGATGCCCGCGCGTTCGATGAGATTCGCGAAATCTGGATCGAAGCCGGTGTTCTGTCCCGTACCCACGGCAGCGCTATCTTCACCCGTGGCGAAACTCAGGCGCTGGTCACAACGACTCTAGGCACCAGCGACGACATGCAGCGACTCGAGGGCTTCGAAGGGGAGGCCAAGAAGCGCTTCGTTCTCCATTACAACTTTCCGCCATTCAGCGTAGGTGAGGTCGCGTTCTTGCGCGGAGCCGGACGACGCGAGATTGGGCACGGCGCCCTCGCAGAGCGCGCCGTGGCCGCCGTGCTGCCTTCGGAAGAATCCTGGCCGTACGCGATGCGCGTGGTGTCAGACATTCTCGAGTCCAACGGATCGTCGTCGATGGCGACAGTTTGCGGCGCCTCACTCTCGCTGATGGACGCGGGTGTTCCGCTGAAATCTCCCGTCGCCGGCGTGGCGATGGGTTTGGTGAAAGAGGGCGATCAGTACGCCATTCTCACCGATATCGCCGGGGCGGAAGACCACTACGGCGACATGGATTTCAAAGTCGCCGGAACACGCGATGGAATCACCGCGCTACAGATGGATATAAAGGTCGCGGGAATTACGTCGCAGATTATGCGCGAAGCCTTGGCGCAGGCCAAGCGTGGGCGCATGTTCATTCTGGACAAGATGGAGGAAGTGATTTCGACCGGGCGCGCGAAGATTTCCGATTACGCTCCGCGGTTCTACACCGTGCAGATTTCAGTGGACAAAATTCGAGATCTGATCGGGCCGGGCGGAAAGATGATTCGGTCCATCGTCGAGCAGACCGGAGTGAAGATCGATGTGGAAGATTCCGGCCTGGTGAAAGTTGCGTCAAGTGATCAGGCTTCCGCGCAGAAAGCGCTGCAAATCATCGGCGATCTGACCGCGACTCCCGAAGTGGGCAAGACCTATCTTGGCAAAGTCACGCGACTCGCGGATTTCGGCGCGTTCGTCGAGATCATTCCCGGGACGGAGGGATTGCTGCACATCAGCGAGGTGGCGGAGCATCGTATCGGTGACATCCGCGATGAGTTGAAAGAAGGCGATCAGGTGCTGGTGAAAGTGCTGGCCGTTGAGGGCAACCGCATCCGGCTTTCGCGTAAAGCGATTCTGAAAGAACAGCGCGCAAAAATGCAAGGCGGCGGAGGTGGGGCCGAAGGCGGTGGACCCGAAGCCGCGGTGCAGAGCGAGGCCGCTCCGGCCGTGACCGGCACGATGGTGATTGAGGGTGGGGGCAATTTCCCGGAAGAAGAGAACGAGCCGAACTTCAATCGGGAGTCAGCATCCCAGCATCAGCATGGCGGAAATGGCCCGCATGGCGGAGACCGCGGTGGGCGCGGCGGCCGTTCGGGCGGTGGACGTGATCGTGGACGCGGGCGGCGGCATGGGGGTGGTGGCCGCGATCGTGGGCGCGGCGGCCAGGGCGGGGGTCGTCACTGATTTCTTCGCCACTGATTAGCGCGGATTCACACGGATAAGGCCACGAGGAGAGTCGTGGCCTTTCTGTTTGCTGAGCAATTCTGTTTGGGGCCGTTCAGGACGGCATAAGGCCGAGGAGTTTCGTTCTGCCCGATATTCATACCGCAAAATCCGTTTTAGCCTGCGGGCGGGGGAGGAGGAGTCAACGCAGGAACGCGGTCAAATCCCTATCCAGTGCGGGCAAAGCACGAGCAGACCAGGATGTGAGAGTTCGCTCTTGTGCGGGGGCGTCGGTTTGCAGAGAATCAATTCAGACGAGCAGTACGATGAATGGATCAAGCAAACCGGGAGGTACGTTTCGAGCACCGGCTCTGGGCAGTGCGATGTTCGAGGGTTTTTGCCGGATGTTTTTCACGCATTATTCGTCGCTTTTGGTCGAAGGGCGACAGCATCTTCCTGACGGATCGTTTTTACTGTGCAGCAATCACACCAGCCACGCCGACAGCGCGGCGCTGATGAGAGCGAGCGGGCGTAGCTTTCGGAGCTTCGCGTTGATCGGGGCCAGCGACTATTTTTTTCATTCACGGCGGGTGCGATGGCTGGTTTCGCCGTGGATGAATGTGATTCCGATTGAACGGCAGCCGGGGCCGAAGTCGCTGATGGCCTGCCTTGCAACTTGCCGGCGGTTTTTGGAGAAGACCGGAGGGGTATTGATTCTTTATCCGGAGGGAACGCGGTCGCCGGATGGGGAAATGCGGGCATTTAAGAGCGGAGTAGGACTGTTTGCCATTGAATTGGGCGTGCCGGTGGTGCCGGCGTTTATCCAGGGCACGCATGGAATTTTGCCGAAGGGAAAGTCGCTGCCGCGAGCGGGAATAGTGACGGTTCGGTTTGGAGAACGTTTGACGGTGGAGCGCTGGCCGGCAAAATCAGTGCGCGAACGAAGGCGCAGAGTTGTGGAGGAACTTGAAGAGAGTGTTCATGCGCTGGCGGCCTGGAACGCAGCGGCGAGGGAGTTGGTGGGAATGCATGTGGAAGGTGATAGGAGATGACCCATGGCTTACGAACCCAGACACATGAAATGGTGGGGATGGGGTAATGAAGACCGGCACTTCGATGCCCATGCTCATCCCGGCTTCTGGCCATATGCGAAGGAAGTGTTGGAGATCGAACGAGATGACTTCGCGGAGCGTGACTGGAAGCTTGAGAATGTGGAATTGCCGGAGGCGTGTGTCGATGAGCGGTTTCTCGCCAAGCTGCGTTCGTTTCTAAAGCCAGATCAGATTTCTGATGGGGCGAAAAATCGGGTGGTTCACGCGTATGGAAAGGGCTTCCGCGATTTATTTCGGCTGCGGCGTGGAATCGCGGCCGGAGCCCCGGATTTGGTTGTGTATGCGGAGAGCGAACGCGACGTTTGCCTGACCCTGCGAGCAGCGGCGGAGCGCGACGTGATGCTGATTCCGTTCGGCGGAGGATCGAATATTTCCGGCTGCCTTGAGCGAATGGGGAGCGGACGAACCGCGGTGTCGCTCGACATGCGACGCAAGAGGAGGGTTTTGGAAGTCGATGCGCCATCTTGTACGGCGCGAATTGAAGCGGGAGCGTTTGGGCCTGATCTTGAGCAACAACTTGGGGAGCATGGAGTGACGCTAGGGCATTTCCCGGATTCGTTTTTGCACTCGACGCTTGGGGGGTGGATCGCGACGCGATCGGCGGGAATGCAGAGCAACAAGTACGGCAAGATCGAAGACATGGTGATGGCGCTGCGCATGGTGACACCGGAAGGAGTGCTGGCAACGCGGACCGTCCCGAAGTCGTCCAGTGGAATCGATGTAAATCATCTCTGCATTGGAAGCGAAGGCACCTTGGGCGTCATCGTAGAAGCGACGATGCGGGTGCATTTGAGGCCCGAGAAACGAGTGGTGAGGGGTTATCTGTTCGCGGAATTCGAAGGCGGCGTAGAGGCGATGCACGAGTGCGTGCGGCAGGAATGCATGCCGACGATGGTGCGATTGAACGATCCGGACAAGACGGCGCTATCGATGGCGTTCCGGCCTACGGCGTCGAGTTTCGCGAAAATTGCCGGCGCGGTCTTCAAGAGCTATATCCAGGCGAGGGGATTTGCGCTGCCCCGGGCGTGCCTGATGCTGACCGGGTTCGAGGGCGGCCAAGAAGCGGTGGGTCGGCAGATTGCGGAAGTGGAGAAGATTTACCGGCGATGCGGAGCGGTGGGGTTGGGCGCGGGAGCAGGGGAATCCTTCGAGGAGACCAAATATGATTTTCCGCATATTCGAGATTTTCTGCTCGACCGCGATGTCACCAGCGACGTGAGCGAAACTTCGACGGTTTGGAGCAACATTATGCCGCTGTATCGCGGCACCATGGAAGTATTACGCGACAGCATCGCCGAGAGCGGCGTGCGCCCGTGGACTGGGTGCCACATCAGCCATACATATCAGACTGGGGCGAGCGTTTATTTCACGTTCGGGTTCAAGCAACAGCGTGAGCGCGAGATGGAGCAGTACTTGCGCGTGAAGCGGGCGGTGCAGCAATCGTTGGTCGATCAAGGTGCAACGCTCTCCCATCATCACGCCGTGGGGACTGAGCACCTGCCGTGGCTGATGGAAGATATTTCGCCTGTGGGTGTGCAGGCAGTTGCGGCGATCAAGCGCGGGCTCGATCCGGCGAACATTATGAACCCCGGGCGACTGACGCCTTCTGCTGATCCATTTAGAGAGTGGATGCGAATTGGGCAGAGTACAACTTCTTCACCAATGTATTTTCCAGCGAAGGGTCGAGCATCTTAGGCCGGTGGAAAATTTTTTTGAGACCCCTCGGGTGGTCGGTAAAAGCGCGGACCGTCGGGAGGACCGCCTTAATGAAGTCGCTTTGTCTGAATTTCTACTCTCCTGTTTGCGGCTGCTTCAGAATCACGGCCGGAACGTCTTGTTGTTTCATCAGATTGTTGTAGGCGGCAACGTCGGTTGAGACGATTGCCTTCCACTTTGTGAGTTGCTCATCGACGGCTCTACTCACCGTGTCGAACACTTCATAGGATTGCGCAGTGGGAGCAGCGTCGGCGCTGCCAACGACGCCGCCGAGTGCGGCCAGATCGTTGTTCAGGCGAACCGGGAAGTTGAGCACGTCTTCGTCGCTCTTGGCCTTGGTCTGAATCAGCGCTTCTTCGACCGCGGTCATTTTGGTGTCGAGCGATTTGCCGGTATCGGCAATGGTCTTGGCGCGAGGATCGTTCTTGAGCCGCGTGTCGATGGCTTTGATCTGCTCGCGCAGGTCGCGAATCTGAATAATGGCGTCATCCGTTTCCGTGAGCTTGTCGCGAATTTTGATGAGAAGATCGAATTGCTTGCCCAGGTCTTCCTGGGTCACGTGCAGCCGCGGATCGGGCTTGATCTCAAGCGGCGTGGTATAGGATTTGCCCAGCACGGTCAGGCGAACCTGATAACTGCCGGGAAGCGCTTCGGGACCATCGGTGCCTCCGCCCCAGAGCGCAGAGTGAGGGATTTTGGTTGCACCCTCGTAGTGCAGGTCCCAGACAAAGCGGTTGAAGCCGGCATCGGCGGGAAGATTGCCGGCGCTCTGGTTACGGTGAAATTCTTCTTCCTCGTCACCGCCTTCTTCTTTCGTGGGATATTTGCGAATCACTTTGCCGGAAAAGTCGAGAATCTCGAGAGTGATTTTTGGCTCTTCTTTTTTTCCGCCGGAGGAAGCGGAGCTGGAGTCGGCTTTGGCGGCGTCGCTTGCAGCAGACTCGTTTTTGGCTTCATCTTTTTTGAGCGATGTTTTCAGCCAGTAGTCGATGATCGCCCCGGCGGGAGGATTCTTGCCGACATTGCCGGTGGGGACGAAGAACGAACCACGGAAGACGGTGTGATTGGCCTCGGCGGGAGTGAACAGATACGCTTCCTCATTGGGAATCGAATCGCGGTACTGCTCGAGCGGAGTGATGTCGTCGAGAATCCAGAAGCTGCGGCCGTGAGTGGCGACGACGAGGTCATCATTTTTGACCACGAGATCGTTGACCGGCGCGGGAGGAAGATTGAGCTGCAGCGGCTGCCAGTTTGCGCCGTCGTGGAAAGAAACATAAACGCCTTGTTCGGTTCCTGCGAAAAGCAGCGAGGGATGTCGCGGATCGATGCGCACGGCGTGGACGTAGTCGTTGGAGGGAATGCCTTCAACCAGCGTGGTCCAGGTTTTGCCGAAATCGGTGGTTTTGAAAATGTAGGGAGCGAAGTCATCCGCTTTGTGTTTTTCGACGGCAACGTAAGCTGTGCCGGCATCGTGGGGCGAAGCTTCGATCATGCTGACCGTGCCCCACTCCGGCATGGTTTTGGGCGTGACGTCTTCCCAGCGCTGACCGCCGTCGCGCGTGAGTTGAACCAGTCCGTCATCGGTGCCGGCCCAGATTAAATCTTTCTGAGCGGGTGATTCGACCACGGAGAAAATGGTGTCATAGATTTCGACTCCGGTGTTGTCTTTGGTGATGGGACCGCCGGAAGGCGCCTGCTTCGATTTGTCGTTGCGGGTGAGATCGGGACTGATGATCGTCCAGTTCATGCCGGCATCGGTGGTTTTGAATAGCACCTGCGCGGCGAAGTACATCGTTTTCGGATCGTGCGGAGAAAAGACAATAGGCTCTGTCCACTGGAACCGATATTTCAAATCGGCGGCGCCCCAGCCAATAGGATTGATCGGCCAAGGATTGATCGATTGCTCTTCGCCGGTGCGATGGTCGTAACGCGTGATATCGCCGCCGTAGGAGCCGGCGTATACCATCTCGGGATCGTTGGGATCGGGCGCAATGTAGCCGCTCTCGCCGCCGCCTACGTCATACCAGTCGGGGCGATCAATGACGCCCTCGGGGCCGGCGCTGGCGATGGCGACGGTGGAGTTATCCTGCTGCGCGCCGTAGATGTAATACGGAAAACGATTGTCGGTGACTACGTGGTAGAACTGCGCAGTCGGCTGGTTGTAAAGCGTGGTCCAGGTTGCCCCGCCGTCAATGGAGATGGTCGCTCCGCCGTCGTTCCCGTTGATCATGCGCTTAGGGTTGTCGGGGTCAATCCAGAGGCCGTGATTGTCGCCATGCGGGGCGCGAACACGGGTGAAGGTCTTGCCTCCGTCGTGGGAGCGATACACGCCGGTATTGAGAATGTAGACGGTATCTTCCGATTTTGGATCGGCGAAGATGTGCATGTAATACCAGGCGCGCTGGGTGAAACGATGGTCACCGGTCATCAGGCTCCAGGAATCACCGCCATCGTCGGAGCGGTAGATGCCGCCTTTTTCGGCTTCAATCGCGGCATAGACGCGGCTGGGATTTGCCCCGGAAACGGATACGCCGATACGGCCAAGAATGCCTTCGGGTAAGCCGTGGCCTTTGAGTTCTTTCCAAGTTGTGCCGCCGTCGATGGAACGGTATAAGCCGCTGCCTGGGCCTCCGCTGTCCAGACTCCACGGTGTGCGGCGAACTTGCCACAGCGCGGCAAAAAGAATGTTGGCGTTGCTGGGGTCCAGAACTACGTCAATGCCACCGGATTTCGCATCTTTGTATAAAACCTTCTGCCAGGTTTTGCCGCCATCCTGCGTGCGGAAAATTCCGCGCTCTTCGTTATCGCCGAAAGGATGGCCGAGCGCGGCGACGAATGCGATGTCAGGATGCTGGGGATTGATGGCAATGCGACCGACGGCGTGTGTATCGGCCAGGCCGACAAACTTCCAGGTCTTGCCGGCGTCGATGGATTTGTAAACCCCGTTGCCGCCGACCACGTTGCCGCGAATGCAGGCTTCGCCGGTGCCGACATAAATCACGTTGGGATCGGATTGGGAAACAGCGATGGCGCCGATGGCTTGTGAGGCGCCTTTGGTCTGGTCGAAAATCGGTTTCCAGTTCAGTCCGGCATCAGTCGATTTCCAGACTCCGCCGGCGGTCGAGCCGAAATAGAAAACGTCATCCTGTCCAGCCACGCCGGAAACGGCGACGACGCGGCCCCCGCGGAACGGGCCGACGAGGCGATACTGCAAGTTTTTCCACGGGCCTTTATCTTCGCCTTCGTCGCTGCTTTCCGTAGCAGCGGGATTCGCCCCTTCAGCCTTTTGGGACGTCTGGGTTTGAGCGGTGGAAGGATTCTCTTGGTTCTTACGTTTCTGCGCGAGCAATGGCGTGGCGAGCAAGGCAAGCAGTACAGTGAATCCGACAGTGCGCAAGTTGGGGTTCCTCCTGGTCGGTTCAAAAATGACGATGTACACGATAATCCTGTGAAGGAAATTGCACAATAAGAAATCGATGGGCGCGAGCCGGGCGGTAGCAGGATAAAATTGCCTAGCCTGAATTTCCACGGCACAGAGTTCGCCTAAGAACTCGGACCCTCCAGACATTCAATCGTCACGTGAAGCCTAGACGACTCGCTGAACTACCTTAGGCGATGTAGTACTCTGATGGCCTTTCTTGCCGGTCCATTGTTTGCCCCTTGAGCCGAAGAGCAGTGTCGAGCTCGGAGGGCAGAAATCGGCAGAACCCGTCTCTATTGGCCGATTGGGTACATAGCGCAAGATGTTGAGCAGATTGTGCTTGTACCCCGAGCTGTCGTATATAATAACCTGTAAGTATGGCAATCAGATTACCAAAAGACCTAAGCTACTGCCGCCGCTTCTTCCTCCGCCCCCGCTCCCCCAGGCACCGCATGTATGAGTCCTTGCGGGCTTTCTTCGTGGAGGGACGGGCGTCCAAAGAGGTGGCGCGAGCTTTCGGTTACACCGCCGGCTCCTTCCAGGTTCTTTGCCATCACTTTCGTCGCGACCCCAACCCGATCTTTTTTGCCTCTCCCCAGCATGGCCCCACCTCGCAGCCGAAGAAGTCCGCCGCTCGCGATCTGATCATCCGTCTACGCAAACAGAATTATTCGGTGTACGAGATCAGCCAGGCCCTCAAGGAACAGAAGCAGTCCCTCAGTCCGACCGCCGTCGGCGAAGTGTTGAAGGAAGAAGGCTTCGCTCCCTTACCCCGCCGTCGCGATGAGGAGCGTCCCCAATATCCTCGGGCTTCGGTCGAGCCCGTCGCCAATGGGGCTGAGTTCTCTTTGGCGCCGCGGCAATTTACCACGCACTGTGGCGGGCTTTTTCTTTTCCTGCCCGATCTGCTCTCCCTGGGCTTGGAGCAACTGGCTCGAGCGGCGCATCTGCCCGGCTCCAAAATGATCCCGGCCCCGCACGCTCTGCGCGCTTGCCTGGCCTTGAAGCTCTGGTCGATCGAGCGTAAGAGCCATGTCATGGCATGGGTGGCGGATGAAGGCTTGGCCCTGTTTCCTGGGCGCAATGCCTTTCCCAAGAAGAGCTATCTCTCGGAATATTCCTCCCGCATTGCCCCCAGCCAAATCACCCAATTGTTGGCGGCCTGGCACGACCTGGTGCATGGCGAGGGGGATCGCCACCCCCTGTTTGCCGCTTCCTCCTTTAATCTCGATTTCCACTCCGTGCCCTTCTATGGCGGGGATCCCTTGGTCCAGCCTCACTACGTTTCCGCCCGCAGTCGCAGCCAGCCCAGCATTCTGGTCTTTCTTGCGCAGGATCCCGAAGTTGGAGCCTTTTGCTACTCCAATGCCAACCTCCGCAAGGGAGAAGAGGCGAATGAAATCTTCCGCTTTATCTCCTTTTGGAAACGCACGCACGGCACTAATCCGCGGGAGCTGGTCTTCGATTCTCGTCTCACCACCTACGCCAATCTGGCCCGCCTCGATCGCATGCACATCGCCTTCATCACTCTCCGCCGCCGTTCTCCCGGATTGCTCAAGGAAATTGCCCAGTTGCCGGCTTCGGCCTGGCGGGTAGTCGAACTCGATGTCCCTACGCGCAAATATCGAACCCCGCGCGTCTTTGAGCAGAAAGTCAGGTTGGCGGGCTGCAATTTTCGCCAGTTGTTTATCGAGGACCTCGGCCATGACAAACCCACCATCCTGCTGGCCAACCAACAGCGCACCACCAAGCAGCTGATTCTGCGCTATGCCCAGCGCATGTTGATTGAAAATGCCCTCTCCGATGCCGTGCGCTTCTTTCACATCGATGCGCTTTCCTCGGCGGTGGGCATGAAGGTCGACTTCGATATGGCTTTGCTGGTCATCGCCAGTGGCCTCTATCGCCTGTTGGCGCGCAGGATGCGGGGGTACTCCGATGCCCAAGCCCGCCAGATTTTCCGTGACCTGGTCGATATGCCGGCCGACATAACCATCACCCCCAAGGAAGTCCAAGTCAGCTTTCATCGGCGAGCTCATCTGCCCATCATTCTTGCCTCCGGGCTGATCAACCGGCCCGTCCCTGTCCTTTGGTGGAACGGATTAGAACTGCGTCTCACGACCTATCAGGGATAACTCCCGAAAACGCGGTACGCTTAGGTCAACTCCGTGCCGTGGAAATCCAGGCTAGGGCGACAATCTATGCACTTTGAACAGTTCTATCTGGGTTGCCTGGCGCATGCTTCGTACATGCTTGGCTCACAGGGAAAAGCCCTGGTGGTTGATCCACGGCGGGACGTTGAAATTTATCTGCGGGCCGCGGAAGCGAACCGGCTTTCCATCCGGCACATTTTTGAAACCCATTTGCACGCAGATTTCGTTTCCGGACATCAAGAACTGGCGGCGCGAACGGGCGCGCGGATTTACATCGGAGAGCGGGCGGAGGCAGAATTCGCGCATGTTCCGGTGCGAGATGATTTTCAGTTGCGGGTGGGAAAAATCCATATCCGCGCGCTGGAAGCTCCCGGCCACACCCCGAAAAGCCTTTGCCTGGTGGTGACCGATGAAGAGAAATCGCCTGATCCGTGGGCGGTGCTGACCGGCGATACGCTTTTTCTGGGGGATGTTGGGCGTCCCGATCTTTCGAAGCGGCACACCGCCGGTCAGCTGGCGAAATTGCTTTGCGATAGCCTGCACAATAAAATTCTTCAAGCTTAACGATTGCGTTTTGGTTTATCCGGCGCACGGGGCCGGGTCGCTCTCCGGGCGCAGCCTCCGTACCAACGCGTCTCCACGATTGGGGTCGAGCGGCGGACGAATTACGCGTTGCAAATCAAGAACAGAGAGGAATTCGTGCGGCAGTTGAGCAGTAACCTGCTGACGCACCCGGAATATTTCTTGCAGGATGCGGAAATCAATCGCGCCGGCGCTGCGGCATTGTTTGATCCGCCGCCGCTTCCGGTGATGGCCGCGGCTGAATTGAAAACTTTTCTTGCGGACGGGGCTTGCGCGCTCGATGTTCGTTCCAATGAGCAGTTCGCTGGCGCTCATGTGCCGGGCTCAGTGAACATCGCGTTGTCGGGGCAATTTGCTTCCTGGGCGGGAACCTTGCTTGGAGTGGCGGCAAATCCGGTGCTGATCGCGGAATCACGCAGCGCGCTGGCAGAAGCGCGGATGCGATTGGCGCGCGTCGGCCTGGAGAAAGTTTCCGGCTATCTAGAGGGAGGCGTCGATGCTTGGAGTAAAGCGGGACTCAAACTGGCTTCACTTCCGCAGATCGGATTCGAGGCTCTCCGCGAAAAATTGCCGAATGATATGCAGGTGCTGGATGTGCGACGAGAGGCGGAATGGGAATCAGGACATATCGATGGCGCAAGCTGGTTTCCGCTGGATAACTTCAAAGTGGCGTCTCCCGAACTCGCCCCGGAAATGATGGTTGCGGTCCAGTGCCAGGGCGGATACCGCAGCACGATCGCGCGCAGTTTATTGCGCCGTTCCGGTTTTCACAAGGTGGTGAACGTGACCGGCGGCTTCGACGCGTGGCAGAAAGCGGAACTCCCTATCGTGCGAGGGAAGCCGGTCAGCGCTTGATGGATGCATTTCTGCCAGGCGTCGCAAATTCCCGGCGGTGGGCTTTGACGCCAGCATCAAGGGAGGAAAGCAGATGCCGCGTTCTAGCGTTGACCGCGCCAGAAGTGCTCGGACTGACAGAGCTTTACCGGCAGCCTGCGTCCAGATATCCCACTGCCGGATTTTTCAGGCGAAGATAACAATGGGGTCCAAGGTGTAGACTCTCCAGTTGGATTGCTACGCCGAAAGCAGTGCAACAATGAAAACCGCCAAGCTGGCTAGATGGTATCGCATTGATAACGGCGAGCATTTCCGGCTCAAGGACGTCAATCCGGGCGACACCGGGAAGTGGAAGGCTCAGGATGACGCCGAGGAACAGCTGCAAAAGGATATTGCACGAATGGCTGATTTGCAGGCCAAGCTCTATGCGCAGGATAACTGGGCGCTGCTACTGATTTTTCAGGCGCTGGATGCGGCGGGAAAAGACGGGACGATCAAGCATGTGATGTCCGGCGTAAATCCTCAGGGTTGCAACGTTCACTCATTCAAAATACCCTCGGATACCGAATTGCAGCACGATTTCCTATGGCGCACGATACGGCATTTGCCCGAGCGCGGGCACATTGGGATTTTCAACCGGTCGTATTACGAAGAAGTGCTGGTGGTGCGGGTGCATTCCGCCCTGCTGAAAAACGAGAAACTGCCATCTTCGCGGGTGACGAAGAAAATCTGGGATGAGCGTTTCGAAGACATCCGCCATTTTGAGCGGCATATGGAGCGGAATGGGACGGTGATCCGCAAGTTTTTTCTGCATCTCTCGAAGAAAGAGCAGAAAAAGCGCTTTCTGGCGCGGCTGGAACAGCCGGGAAAAAATTGGAAATTTTCGGCGGCCGACATTCATGAGCGGGAATGCTGGGATGACTATCAGATCGCGTATGAAGATATGATCCGCAACACGGCGACGAAACATGCGCCGTGGTATGTGGTTCCGGCGGACAATAAATGGTTCACGCATCTGGTGGTGGCAGCGGCGCTCGTGGAGACGATGGAGGAGTTGCAGCTTTCGTATCCGAAAGTTGACGCGGCGAAGCGCAAAGAGATTGCGCAAGCGAAGAGGGAACTGCTGAAGGAATGAAGCAATTGCGCAAAAGCAGGTGCCTCATCGCGGCTTGGCGGCCGATGGGGAATGACAGGAGCTTGGTCGAGTTCTAAGAGATTTAGAGAGGGGGAATATGGGAGATTTTGGATCGTCTGAGAGTGAGTCGGTGAGCGTGAACACGCCCAAGTCAGGCAGTTTTCTGATCATTTG
>JASHRB010000715.1 GCA_030037575.1 Candidatus Sulfotelmatobacter sp.
AGTACGCCGCAGAAAAGTGGCGGAGTATAGAGCCTGCCGGATTTTCTTATGAAAACATTGCTGCTGGCTCCTTCCGTGATCTCATCTTTCTCGTTCATGAACACAACTTCGTCGAATCCGATGGCGCGCGCCTCGGCGTATTCTCGCTCATACATTTGGCGATGGCTGGTTTGGTGCTGGAGGAAGATGTCGCCGGAGAAGGTACGCTCTGTCGAGAGCTTGAGGTAGCCAATCCATCGGTCGGGCGCGTATTCGCAACTTTCTAGCCTTATCTCTCCGTCTACGCTGAGCAGAAGCCGCACTTGGTACAGTTTGCCTTGTTCAAATGACTCCGAGAACCGGCATACGCGGGAAAGAGTCTCTTGCTGGTCGAAGACAAAATCAAAATAGGTTGCCGAAGTTGACATGCGGTCCAGGTGCATGGACAGGGAATGTAGAGTTTTGTCCCAAAGTATCGTTTCTAGAAGTTGAAACCTGGACCCGGACGGAGTGAGTGAGGACCCGTTCGGCGGAGGGCAAATGCCAGGCGCAACCCTCAGCTGTTTACTCGCACGAGTCGTAGCTTCGCACACCTCTTTACCTCTCAAGGAGCGTCAGCGGTGAACAAAATCCCGCGCAACTTCTTGGCCGTGTCTACCATGTTGCTCAAAGCCGCTCGGACCTCAGGCCAGCCGCGCGTTTTCAGACCGCAATCAGGGTTCACCCACAACTGTTCTGGGCTAAGAACTTCCAACGCCTTCTCCAGCAGATCCTCGATTTCTTTTTTCCCGGGGACGCGCGGCGAGTGGATGTCGTACACACCCGGACCGATTTCGTTCGGATAACGCACGCGATGGAAGGCATCGAGCAACTCCATTCGCGAACGAGAGCACTCCATCGAAATGACGTCCGCGTCCATCGCGACAATCGATTCAAGCATGGCGTTAAACTCGGAGTAGCACATGTGGGTGTGGATCTGGGTTTCGTCCTTCGCCCCAGAAGAAGCCAAGCGAAAAGCGTTGACACTCCACTTCAGATATTCTGGCCGGTCGGCACGGCGCAGCGGCAACCCCTCGCGGATCGCCGGCTCGTCAATCTGGATGATCTTGATTCCCGCAGCTTCCAAGTCCGCAACTTCATCGCGAAGCGCGAGCGCAATTTGCTTGCACGTTTGCGAGCGCGGCTGATCGTCGCGCACAAACGACCATTGGAGAATCGTCACCGGCCCGGTCAACATGCCCTTGACGAACTGCCTCGTCACCGATTGGGCGAACTTCGACCAACGCACAGTCATGGCGTGGGGCCGGGAAACGTCGCCATAAATGATGGGAGGCTTTACGCAGCGAGAGCCGTAACTCTGGACCCAGCCGTTCTCGCTGAATACAAAGCCCTCGAGCTGTTCGCCGAAATACTCCACCATGTCGTTGCGTTCAAATTCGCCGTGCACCAGCACATCAAGGCCAACTTCCTCCTGAAAACGAATGCAGCGAGCGGTTTCTTCCTCGATGAACCTGTCATAAGCCTGCTGATCGATCTTTCCGGCGCGGAACGCGGCTCGCATCTTGCGGACTTCGGCGGTCTGTGGAAAGGAGCCAATAGTGGTCGTCGGTAGTTTCGGCAGCGCGAGCGCACCCGTTTGCTTCTCCCGGCGGTGCGGATAGGGGTTCTTGCGGCTGGCCATAGCCTCGGTCACCGCAAGTATTCGCTTTTCGACATCCGCCTTATGGATGCGCGGCGACTGCTTTCGCCATGCGGTGAACGCATCACTCGTTGCCAACGCTTTACTGATTTCCTGCCTGCCGTCGATCCCTTTTGCCAAGGTGCTTATTTCTTGAAGTTTCTGCTTGGCGAACGCCATCCAGCCGCGGATTTCCGGATCGAATTCGGTTTCAAGATCGAGATCAACCGGTGAATGCAACAGCGAACACGAAGGGGCGACGATAATCCGGTCCTTGCCCCACGCTTTCACGGCATTTTCAATCTTCGAAAGCGCAATGATCAGATCGGTCCGCCATACGTTTCGGCCATCGACAAGGCCAAGCGAAATCTGCGACAGCGTAGGCTTTTTCGCAATCAGCGCGTCGATTTGTTGGGGGGCGCGCACCAGGTCGAGGTGAAGCCCGTCGGCTTGTAAGCCTAGCGCCAAATCGAGGTTGTCGCCGATGGTGGCGAAGTAAGTCGTCAGCATGAACTTGGGCAACCCTGGGGGCCCCTTGAGAGTGGCAAATGCATCGCGGTAGAAGCTCCGCGACTCGTCATCCAAATCAAGGCAAAGGCACGGCTCGTCGATCTGCACCCACTCAGCCCCCGCAGTGCGAAGCTGCCCGAGGAGATCTGTGTACAGCGGAAGGATGGCTTGCAACACGGATTTTCTCAATATGGACTCCGCGGTAGGCTTCCCCAGCAGCACAAATGAAACAGGACCGAGAATCACCGGGCGCGTTTGAATTCCTAGCGCACGTGCTTCGAGGTATTCGTCTACGGGTTTGATCGAGCGCAACGCCAAGTTCATCCCCGACTCAAATTCCGGAACCACGTAGTGGTAGTTGGTGTCGAACCACTTGGTCATTTCGAGCGCGGGCGCTTGCTGCGACCCGCGCGCCATGGCGAAGTATGTCGACAGCGTCACCGGGCCGTTTGCACTCCCAAATCTCTGCGGAACCGCCCCTAAAGTGGCCGCCATATCGAGCACATGATCGTAAAGAGAGAAATCGTTCGACGGAGGAACAGAGATACCGGCTTCCACCTGAAGCTGCCAATGTTCTTTGCGCAGGTTGCTGGCTGTGGTCAATAGCTCAGATTCACCGGCCTGTCCTCGCCAGTACTTCTCCAGTGCAAACTTCAATTGGCGATGCTGTCCCATCCGAGGGAAGCCGAGATTACTTGTATGGTTCACACGCATGGATAAGTTCCTTGCAAATTGCCGGTCTAACCGGAAGAAGCAGATGAAATGTCCACGGGTTTGCCGTTCTCATCGAGGGCAACCAACACCAACCTGCCTTGCGCGCACCGCTCTCTCTTGCCAGAAAGCAGTTCTTCGGCGAACGGTTCAACCAGCACCGTCATCGAGCTGCGTCCCGTGGATGCGACCCGCGCCCTGAGCTCTGCGATGCACCGCATTCTTGAAATCAACTCGCTCCGAAC
>JASHRB010000716.1 GCA_030037575.1 Candidatus Sulfotelmatobacter sp.
AGCCTTTGGCCTCGACCGTTAACTTGTACGTCCCAGGCAGGAGAGATACAAATTCATACCCGCCTTTGGACGTAGTAACGGTCTGACGAACAAAGCTCGTGGCTACGTTGGTCAGGGTTACTTTCGCCTCCACAACCGTCGCGCCGGAAGCGTCTGTCACCGAACCATGCAACGAGGTGGTGGCTTGGCCCCAAACAACCGCCGCTTGGGCACACATACACAGCAACACGATGATTAGTGCCAGGTATCGTTTCATGGCCCTCCTTGAACTCTTTTGATCGGGAAGAATTTTGAACTAAAGCGCCTGTCTGCTCATGAAAATCAGTGCGCACTGTATAAGTCAGACGATTGCAGGGTGTCAAGTGCGAATCTGAAGTATCGAATCACCCCTCTGCTTTCAGCGTGCATCCTGGGTTCCCGCTACCAATCCCGTATCAATAACCTCCTGAATTACTTCAGAAAAAACATCCGCCTATCCGACAACACGCCAGGGTCGATCTTCCGGTTCCAGCAAGCGCGGCGCGAGCACGGGGCGGGAAAGGCGACGATCAACCGCGACACAGCAACCCTGTCATTTTTGTCTGCCTCGTACAATAAAGAATGCGCATCATTTCACACAACCATGCAGCGACGTTGGCAAGGTCAACCAGGCCGTGACCGGCGTCACGCCAGGCCTGTTTCTTACGAAGAAGAGACCGTGCAAAGCAGTTTTCGCCCCACTGGGTGCACATGCTGATTGGGCTGCTGGTCGAGACCGGGCTGAAGGTCAGGAAGGAAGCTCTACGGCCACGGATTCAGCGCATCCTGAACGAGTGGCCAAACGCCAAGACCGTGACCGCATTGCTCGATCTCCTCAAGTCAATCCCCGCTGTGACGTTCCTGAACTGGAAGGGCGAGGACCGTACGGAGCTCTTGGATCGGCCACGGTGGTGTAGTCGGAGAACGCGAGGCGAGCCAGCGACACACATTGCTGAAAACGGAATTGGCGAAGGTCAGGGCTGCCTTCGGAACGTCAGACAAATCGCGCCAGGGGGTACATCGCCACCCGGTAGGCGAGTGGGCGCAGCGTACAAGCTCCTAGATGCGGACTTCTGGCCCCCTCGTGGAGTTCACATCTTCAACAGCCAGACGTTAGATGATCGCAACACCGGTGGCCGACCTTTCCCCGTTCTGCCGCCTCACAAACCTTCGACCCTCCGAGAACAGAGTAATCAGGGCGACTGCCGGCCGCTGGCGACCATGTCACTGAGTTCGTCCAGCTTGTGCTTCTGATAGGCCTCGGCATCAGGACGAGAAAAGATCGAGCGGACGGAATCGAGTAGTTGTTGGGCGCGCGTATAGTCGCGCTGCCTGGCGGCAATTTCTGCCTGCGCGAGAGTAATGCCGGCGCCGAAGTCCGGATCTCCCGAGAGTTGGGTGACGGCTTTGAGATTAATGTCGTGGAGATAGCCTGACCCCTCCCGCAGCCTACCTAGACCGATGAGGCAACTTGCCAAGGGGAGAGCGGTGCCGCCAGCCAGGCCGGATTGCGGTCCGAAGGCCTTGATGGCAGACTCGTGGGCCTTGCGAGCGTTGCTTTCCCCTTCCAAGAAATGATTGGCCCGACACTGCCCGACCGAAGCATCCGAAAGCGTGGCGATCGAATAGAAAGCCAGGGGTCCTTGCTTCTTGACGGAGATCTCATAGATGGCAAGGTCGTCGCGAACCGAGTCGTCGTACAATCCGATGCTACCCTCCGATTGTGCGCGTGTGGTCAACAACTGCATGGTCAACTGATGATCGGGACCGAACTTGGCGAGAAAATCCGGATAAATCGCACTGGCTTCCCGAACCGATTCGGCAAACTTTTTTTCGATCATAAAAGCCTGCGCAAGATTCAGCCTTACGCGCAAAACATAGGGACTATCCGGTCCGCTGCTGGCGGAGTAAGCAGCAATTAACTGGCGGGCGAGTCGCTCGGCGGTTGCTCCATCGCCCAGACGGATGTAGGTGAAGGCGAGACGCTGCCGGAGAGTGAACTTGGCAATTTCGTCGAAGTCCGGCAGCATGGCGGCGGCATCGGAAGCATTGTTGAAATACTCGTTTGCTGATTTCGCATCACTCTCGACGAGCGCAATCATCCCCTTGGCTGTAAATAGCCACACTGCAAGATCCGGACGCGGCTGCTTGATTTTCTTCAGCAGAGATTCCTGCTCAGCGACCAGAGATTTCGCCGCAGGTATTCCGCCGGATTGGAAGCTTCTGGCTTCCATGGAAGCGTGCTGCAGTTGCACCATAATGGCATCGGGCGAGAGTGCCCCGCCGGTTTGAAGGAACAGGCTGTGGGCACGTTCGTACTCGTGGCGCGCTTCCGGAAAGTTGCTGCGGCTGTCCAAAGCTTGAGCGATGGTCAGATGAAGCCGGGCGGCAACCTGGGGTTCATGCATAAATTTGCGATCAATGCTGGGCGAGGCCTGGTTGATCGCGTCGAGCAGAGTCTCGGCCGCCTTTCCGCTCTGAAATGGATTTCCGCGGCCCAGTAGATCGTCCGAGAGGAATTGATTAATTGCTGTAGCGATGGCAGTTTGACGGTTCGCATAGTCGCGCTCGCGGGCAAGGCGCACGGTAAAGAAGATTACGAGAGCGATAAGTGCTACGGACATCGCACTCCCGCCAAGCACTGCGCGCCGGTTTCGGGATACGAATTTCCCGAGCCAGTATCCAACGGTATCCGCGTGGGCGTCGAGCGGCTCGGCGTTGAGATAATGATCGAGGTCCCGTATTAACGCCTCGGCAGATGAATAGCGGCGCTGCGAATCTTTGTGCATGGCGGTGAGGCAGAGAACGTCTAGGTCTGCCCAGGCAGTCTTGCTGATAGACAACGCCTTCACGCCAGCATCCGCGGTTAAATCTTTCTGGACTTTGGCCGACGGTCTCCCCGGCTCACGCTCGGTAATCATGGTGGCGACTTCTGACGGAGTCAGGTTGGACAATTCGAAGGGCAACTCTCCAGTCAGCAATTCATAGAGAATGACGCCGAGAGAATAGACGTCGGTGTGGATGCCGACCTGGTCGCCGCGAATCTGCTCAGGAGCGGCATAGGCCGGAGTCATCAGCCGCAAACCAGTCATCGTCTGATCCACAGGCAAGTCCAGGCTCTCAACTTGTTTGGCGATGCCAAAATCGAGCAAACGGACGGAACCGTCACTCTTGACCAGGATGTTGGAGGGCTTGAGGTCGCGATGAATCACCGCATGGCTGTGCGCGTGTTGCACGGCTTCGCAGACTAGCCGAAACAGCTCAAGGCGCTGCCGGAGGGTGCAATTGTGCGCCCGGCAAAACTCGGTGAGGGGAATGCCCTCAACGTACTCCATCACGAAATAGGGCGTTCCATCATCGAGCGTAGCCGCGTCGTAGAGCCGCGCGATGTAGGGATGATTCAGTTGCGCCAGTGTGCGTTGCTCACTGGCGAAGCGTTCGCGACGCGCTGGAGAAAGCCAGGCATCGCGGAGAATCTTGATTGCGACCTCGGTCGCAAGGTCTTCTCGCTCGGCGAGGTACACAACTCCCATTCCGCCCTCGCCCAGTAGTCGCACAACTCGATAGCGGCCAAACTCTTTGAACGGGAGTGGGGCGGTGGAAGAAATTGCCTTGTGCGCTACTTCGGCGAGGCCATGGTCCAGCAGCGACTGTCCGTTCACGTCCTGTTCCAACATCGCCAGCACTTCCGAGCGGAGTTCCTCATCGCCGTCGCAGGCACTTTCGACGAATACGCGCTGATCGGATCGGGGAAGGTCGGCTGCGGAATGAAATACGTTTTGGATTTGCTGCCAACGCTCACCGTCCATGGAATGCCCACGTAAATCCGCTCGAGCGATCAGACCTCATCCAGCTTGCCGAACCCTATTTCCGAGCCAGGCTTTCGCAGATCTCCAGTCCCGAAGAATGGTGGCTTCGGAGATGCCCAGCAGGCAGGAAATCTCCCGGATCTCCAAGCCTCCGAAGAAGCGGCTTTCTACAATTGCCGCCTGCCGTGGTTCAACGCGGGAAAGCTCGCTGAGGGCCGAGTCCAGAGCAAGCAGGTCGCCTTCTCCCGTGGCCGCGCTATCCAGAGATTCGTCGAAAGTGACGAAGATCGCTTCGCCAGCCCCACCCCGCTTGGAGGCGTTCCGGCGCCGGGCCGCCTCGATCAGCAGTTGTCGCATGGCCCGGGCCGCAATGCGCTTGAAGTGGAGAGGAGACTCGACCACAAAACCCGGCGATTTGACTAATCGCAACCAAGCTTCATTGACCAAGGCGGTGGGACTCAGCGTGCTGCTAGGGTCCTGACATTTCACGGCGGCGGCGAGCCGGCGCAACTCCTCGTAGGTCACGCTGAAGAGTTGGTCCAGAGCTTGCCGCGCTACCCTGTCGTCGCGTTGTGCAGCGGGTAAGAGATCCCGAAAAGAATCTTCTACGGACATGACGGTTTTTCACCCAGATTTGCGCAATGCGAACTGAAAGGGGAGTGCGGAAATCACGCAAGAACCCGCGAGCCGTGGAATCCAGTGGGAAGCGTAGCACTCGAATCGCGGTCCTACAAGTGTTTTCAGGGATCGGGGTCCCTTCCTCCAGTCCAAAGGCGTAAATGGTTCCATTCTCAACGAGGAGAATTCGACGACGAAAATGCAAATTCGCCCAATGACGAACCCGGGCCCGATCTCTCGCGTGAGTTTTGCAACGTGATTTTTAATCTCGCAGCCCGGAGGATTCCAATGCGGAAACTACAAATTCATGGCGCTTTACTTTCGCACCGGCGCAAAACCGGAGAGGCGGCAATGTGGGGGAAACTTAGCTTGCTGAAAATGGCATGCAATCGTGTTTGTGTTTTGTGCTGCGAAGGCGATCCCGTCGCCTGCGCAGACCTTTACAACTCTGGCAAGTTTCGACGCGACCGACGGGGCCTCCCCTTCTGAGCCAAGCGAGGCGAGGCGTTTTTGTGGACAAATATTGCGATCAGAATGACGGCTTTGGGTGGGCGTTTACACAATGTAATGTATGGTGAGAGGCGATCCTGGGGCGGTCGAAGATGGGGCATCCGCCGGTACGAAGGTCAAAATTCCCGGGGCGTTTTAGCGTTAATTTCAGCCGAGGAGAATCCGATGAAAAGCGAACCAGTCTGCTGAGTTTCAAGAACCGAGAGTTTTAACAGCACCGTAATAGCAGTGGTTGAATCCAGCAGGAGGTGTCTATGACGTTCAAGGCGTTTTTGCGTTCCCAGGTGGGTTCAGGGGCAGCACTGGTGGCGATAGCAGCGCTTTTTCTTGGTGTAACGGCCAGCGCCCAGGACACGCCGGTTCTGCTGTACGAGTACCCCAACACAAGCAATAACACTACAGGCATCACGGACGACAGTTTCCTGGCTCAGGGGCCGGATGGAGAGTTTTACGACACGGATTGGGACAATGGAACGTACAACCAGGGCAGTGTTTACACGATGTCAGTTTCGGGAGATTACACCCTGCTCTACAGCTTCTGCGCCGAAGGAGGAAACTGCCTGTTGACGGGAAGTAATCCACAAGGCGGAGTCACGCTGGGTTCGGACGGCAACTTTTATGGGACAACCAGCTTCGGCGGTGCCGACGGCTATGGGACAGTATTTAAGATCACCCCTGCCGGAAAGCTGACTACTCTTTACAGTTTTGCCGGCGCTTATGCGGACGGGAACAATCCGACATTCCCAGTTATTCAAGCCGGCAATGGCGACTTTTATGGGGTCGCGTCTTCGGGAGGGGCAAACGTCAACGGAACATTTTTCAGAATCTCCGGCGCCGGTTCTTACACGAGCCTGGCGTCGTTCGATTCCAGCGTGAACGGCTCTAACCCGAACCTTCCCACGCAGGGAACCGACGGCAACTTTTACGGGACCACCCACAGTGGAGGGCCCAACTCGGCTTGCTGCGGAACAGTCTATAAAATCACGGCAGCCGGCAAGATCACGGTGCTCTACACATTTCCGAGCGGCGAGGGCTCGTCCGTCGGACAACTGGTCGAAGGCTCAGACGGCAATTTCTGGGGCGTGATGAGCGGAGTGGCGTTCATTTCGGGCGGAGAACTCTTCAAGGTATCGCCGAAAGGGGATTTCACGGTGGTTCACACCTTCAGCGGAACTGGAGATGCAGGTTGCCCAGTGTCCGGTCTCATCGCCGGCAGCGACGGCTATCTGTATGGGATCACGAATTGCGGGGGAACCGCGAATTACGGGGCCATCTACAGCGTCCAACCCTCCACCAATGACTATGCTGTCCTCTACAGCTTTTGTTCAACGTCACCGTGTGATGCCTTCGGGCCCGGGCCCGTGCTGGCGCAAAACACCAACGGCACGTTTTATGGAAACACCGATGGCAACTCGGACGGCGGCAGCTACTTCTTCAGCTTCGATACCGGTCTGGGGCCATTCACTCGCACCTTGACGAAGTCGGGAGATGTGGGTGCCACGGTCACCTTCCTCGGCCAGGATTTTACCGGAGCCACCGAAGTTGAGTTTGGCGGAGTCGCGGCGACATTCAAGGTGGTCTCCGACTCAGAGCTGACTGCCGTCGTTCCGGCCGCCGCGGTTACAGGAGTGGTCAGGGTGATCACGGCTGCCAAAAAGACGCTCACCGCCCTCAGCAAGTTCAAGGTGCTGCCGGCGATCAAGTCTATCAGCCCCACCAGCGGACCAGTCGGCACGGTGGTGACGATTACAGGAAGTGGCTTGACCGGCGCAACCAAAGTGACGTTCGACGGGAAAGTGGCCACATTCACGGTTAAGAGCAGCACCGAGATCACAGCCACAGTTCCGACCGGGGCGGCGGCTGGCAAGATCGTGGTTACGACAGCAGGAGGAACGGCGGCCAGCGCGACCTTCACGGTAACCACATAGGACACCCAGTTTATCTGCACTAACGGGCAAGAAGAGGAAAAAGATGCGGAGTACTGTCGAGAAGATCATCAAGTCTGTTAGTCCAGTGGACCCTGAGAAAGCGCAGATCAGCATCCCTGAGGCTGACGATCTATATCGAGAGGTTCGCGCAGAAAACGTTGTGACTGATGAGAGTGAGCCCTCGTCTTAGTGTCTACGGGAACAACATTCACCGAGACGATTGGGACGAGGGTACGCTTCCTTGTTTGCGGGGCGCGATACGGCCAGCACAACTCCAC
>JASHRB010000056.1 GCA_030037575.1 Candidatus Sulfotelmatobacter sp.
CAGTTCAAGGCCACGCCGCCGGCCAGGGCAGCTCGACGAAGTTTTCTTTTCCCCGAAAAATACTTGCAAACATGCAGGATCGCGGCGTCGAGGCACTCTTGCAAAGCAGCGGCAACATCTTTGTGATCGGCCGTGATCTCTGCGTCGGGCTGGCGGCGAGGAATGAGATGCTTATCCAAATACGCCCGAGTGACAGCGTAATTCTCGCGATCCTCGCGAGCATGATTCAAGCGCAAAATTGGAATGTGCAGCGAGCCATCGTCGCGCAACTCCACCGTCTGCCGAAAGAAATCCCGAAAGCGGGCCGGGTCACCATAAGGCGCCAGCCCCATGATTTTGTATTCGTCGGAATTGAAATCAAACCCGAGGTGTAAGGTGAGGAGCGAATAGAAAACGCCGAGCGAATCGTTAATCGAGACTTCTCTCAGCTTCTTGAACTTGCCATCGGCAAAATGATAAACGCTTAGACTTTGCACTTCTCCCATCGCGTCGTTCACGATAACCAGGCATTCACCCCATCCGGAAGTGAAAGCGGCACTGGCAGCATGCGCCAGATGGTGGCCGACGTGATGAATGCGCGCAGCCGGGAATTCGGGAAAGTTCCGGCAAACCTGGCGGACAAATGCTCGGTGGGAGAAAACCTCAGCAAAGAGGTTCGCGGAAGTGGCGTCGATGGAATAGATCTTTTGGTAGGGAGAGTAGTCGAAGGCGTGCACGATCTCGTCCAGGTCGCCGATTTTGATTCTCGCCTCCGACAGGCAGTAGCGAATCGCATTCAGCGGAAATTCTCCGCTATGCCTTTTGCGGCTGAAGCGCTCCTCGGCCGCGGCGGCGACGATTTCTCCATCAACCAGGAGGGCAGCGGCGGAGTCGTGGCCCTGCGAGATGCGATAGTCTCTAGGTTCCAGCTTAGGCCAATGCGCTCTCTTAAATGCAACCGAGTTTTCTAACCCGCTTACACCAAGAATATTCATAGCAGCTTGCGAACCGACCTCTATGCCCGCGGTGATTCTGAATTCTTGTTTCCGCGCTTCTTTGGCTTATCAGAATAGCAGGGTCAGGGTTCAAGCGGCGTTCCTACAGTCTAATGATCCGCTCAAAACCGAACGTGCATTACGCTGAAGAGGGTACCGTTTTCGAGCGTGCGGTCAACACCCGCATCCGAAACAAAAGCTAATTCCAAAAACAAATAGCCAATGAGGCGATGGTCGTCACTCTAGTGATTCCAACCCTTCTCATTGGCTGTTGAGCTTCCGGCCCGGCCTGTTTTATTCAACATCCAACGTGATACTGGTGGTGTGGGAGACAGGCGCCTTAGTCCCCCTCACTGTGACTGCGTATGAGCCCGTTGGAGTTGTGCTGCTTACCGTGATGGTTAGCTTGGACGTTGCTGCGTTACCCCCGCTCGGCGTCACCGGATTGGGCGAGAAGGAGCATTTCGCGCCCGTCGGCAGTCCCGAGCAGCTTTGTGTAATCGCCTGACTGAAGTCCGCGCTGGGCGTAAAGGTGACGGTTGTGGTTCCAGCCTGTGACGCAGATGAGGTGACCGTGGTCGGGCTAGCCCCGATTGTAAAGTTAGGACCAACTCCTATCAGGTCAACTGTCTGCGGGCTGGAGGCAGCATTGTCATTGATTGTGAGATCGCCCGTTGAGGTGCCATCGGCGGTTGGCGTAAAGGTCACGTCGATGGTGCATTTCTGGGTTGGGGCGAGTGCTGTGCCGCAAGTATTGGTTTGCGCAAATGCTCCGGTAATGGTGATCCCACTGGCCGGAATGGTAAGAGTCTCAGCGCCGGTATTGCTTAAAGTGACCGCCATCGAACTACTGGTGGTATTGAGCGGCGTCGCGGGGAACTCCAGATGCCTGTCGGCCGGCGCCAGAATGGCAGTGGGAGCCAGTGGAACATAGCGAATCCGGTTGTTGCCGGTATCCGCGATGTAGAGGTCGCCGCTGGCGTCGACGGAAATTCCCGCATTATTCATTCGGGCGCGCGAAGCCGGACCCCCGTCTCCGCTGAAGCCGCTGATGGCTGGATTCTGCGTGGTTCCGGCGACGGTGGCGATAATTCCTGTGGCGTAGTCAACCCTCTGCACCACATTGTAAACACCACCCGAGATGTAGAGGTTAAGCGCCGGATCGAGGGCCACCTCGTCTGCATCCCCCAGGGCAGCTGCTGTAGCCAACCCGCCGTCGCCGTTGAAACCGGAGCCTCCGTCCAAGGCGTATGTGGTCATGAGGTCGGTACTCGCCGTGACCAGCTGAATGCGGCTCACTTCGGTGTCGGCGATGTAAAAGTCGCCGGCCGAATCAGCGGCAATTCCGAAGGGAAATTTAAGTTCCCCACTGTTGGCCAGTATTGGCTTGTCGCCGCTGTAGCCGGCGTATCCAGTACCCGCCGCGTTGACAATATCCCCGCTCGATGCGACAACTTCACGCACACGCTGGCCAAAAAAGTCAGTGATGTAGAGGTTGCCACTGCCGTCCACAGCCAGTGATGTAGGCTGGGTGATGCTGCCACTGGTCGCCGGACCGCCGTCGCCACAAGCGCCAATCTGGGGAATGCACGCCTGTCCATCTCCCGCGTAGGTGGAAATGATCCCCTGCGCGTTGACTTTGCGGACAAGCAGGTTGTAACTGTCAGCGATATATATGTTGCCGTTCTGATCTTCGGTCACACCAAATGGGGTGTTAAGAGTGACCGCCGCCGCGGTTGCCGATCCTCCATCACCGCTGTAGCCAATGTCCCCGGTGCCGGCCACGTTGGTGATAATTCCCGTTTCTACGTTGAACCGCCGGATGCGGTTGTGGCCCTGATCTGCAATCAGCAAATTGCCTGTAGGCTCGATGAAAACTGTCAGTGGTTTGGCCAAGGTTGCGGAGGTTGCTAGACCATTATCGCCGGCATTGTCCGGATTGGAGATGGTGTCTCCTCCTGCAACCGTATCGATCGTGGGCGAAGCTCCAGCGCTGACCACGCGGATGCGCTGGTTGCCAGTGTCGGCGATCGTCAGTTTTCCCGAGCTATCCAGCACAATTGCTTGGGGAAAGTTTAGCTGGGCGGCCGTGGGGGAACCTCCGTCACCGGAAAATCCCTCGTTCGAACTGCACGACGTGCAGACCAAACCGGCGAAGGTGGAGATGGTAGCGGCTCCAGAGGGCACATAGCGGATGCGATGGTCACCGCTGTCGGCGATGTATAAGTCTCCGGAGGCGTCTAAAACGACGTCTTTGGGAATGTGCAGAAGTGCCGCTGCCGGAGCTCCACCGTCACCGCAGGGAGTGTAGGAAGGATTGCAGATGGTGCCGCTGCCGGCGTAGGGGTTGATGTCTCCGCTGCTCTTGCTGACCACCCGTACACGTTGATCGAAAGTGTCGGCAATGTAAATGTTGCCTGAGCTGTCGACCGCAACTCCATAAGGCGTGTTTAAATTCGCCGAAGTCGCGGCACCGCCGTCTCCGCAGGCGCTGGTGGAACTGGCGCACTGAGTGCCGCTGCCCGCTACGGTGCTGATAATTCCAGTGCTCAGTACGACTTTGCGAATCCGGTTGTCGAGACTGTCGGCGATATAGAGATTGCCGAGGTTGTCCACGGCCAATCCCTGCGGCTCATACAAATTGGCAGAAGTTGCCTGTCCATTATCGCCACAGGCGTTGGTGGAGACAATGCAGAGCTGCGAACTGCCGGCAATAGTGTTGATCTCTCCTGTCGTCGCGCTGATCAT
>JASHRB010000717.1 GCA_030037575.1 Candidatus Sulfotelmatobacter sp.
AATGCAGACGAGCCCGACGACCGACGCGACGCGGTAGCAATACAGTTTGAGCTCCTCGAACGTTTGATATTGAACGGTGACGCCGGCAATGGCGGGCATCGCGAAAAGCGGCTCGTCATCATCGGAATGGGCTTGGCGAGCAACATCCATCGCAGTGCCGGTGGCAAGTTCATCGAGAAGACCGGCGGGGATGGTAAAACGGCGCTGCGTGTCGGTGAGCGCCATCAAGATTGGATCGTCGCTGGGCTCGCCTTGCTGGGCGCGGTGAAGCGCGTCGAGCCAAGCGTCGAGTTTGAGCCGGCGTTCGGGCGCGCTGAGATTGGGATCGTCGGCGATGTCGTCGCAGCGGCGCATGAAGGCGTAAATGGCACAGAGGGCCTGCCGCTTGCGCTTCGGTAAGACGAGAAATGCGTAATAGAAATTTTTCGCTTTGCTGCGCGCGATGCCGCGGCAAACGGAATAAGCGATAGTGAGCTGCGCCGGAGCAGGAGTCCACGCGGCCAGCATGGGCTGCGTTCCGGCGCTCATGCGTTTTTAACCCCGTTACCCGTCTGTGAGTCGTGGTTGGTGTGTCTGGCTCCTTCGGCAGCAGAGCTCCCCAAAACCTTGCCCAGCGCGGCGCGGGCGAGGAGTGCAAGCTTGCGAGTCTTGGAAATTGACGGACGGCGGCCGAGGATTGCGAAGTTTTGTCGCTCGATGGCGTTGAGAATTTCCTGGCCGCCGCGGCTGAAAAGTTCGAGATCGATCGCCAGTTCTCTTTTTACCTGGCCAACAAGCGGCAGGCCGCGAGTGAACCATTCCCTGGCCCGGGCGACTTCGAACTTCATCATTTCGCAGAATGCGGGGGTGTTGCGCTTTTTGGCGATGTCTTCTTCGCTGACCGAATAGCGGCGCAGGTCTTCCAGAGGAAGATAAATTCTTCCCTTCTCGTAATCCACGGAAACATCCTGCCAGAAATTTGCCAACTGCAGAGCGGTGCAAGTGGAGTCGGAAAGCCGCTGGCGTTCCGGATCGTTGTATCCGCAGAGATGAAGCACGAGATGACCCACGGGATTCGCCGAATAGCGGCAGTAGGCGAGCACGTCATTGAAAGTTTCGAAGCGCATAACGGCTTGATCCCGGCGGAAGGCGATGAGCAAATCGGAGAATTCGTGCTTGGGAATGTCGAATTTGCGCACCGTTTCGGCCAGCGCGACGAAAACCGGATGGCGCGGATGGCCCCCGTAACAGGCATCGAGTTCCGAGTGCCATTGATCGAGCAGGACAAGCGAAGCTGCGGCGTCGCCGACTTCGTCTCCAAGATCGTCGGAGATGCGGCAGTAAGCGTAGACATTGAAAAAATCCTGACGCAGGTTTTTTGGCAAAAACCAGGTTGCCACGGAGAAGTTTTCGTAGTGAGTGCGGGCAAGGTGCGTGCAGTATTGTTGTGCCTCGACCAGAGAAGGAGAGTTTTTCGGAATCCCATACGCCGCCGGGAGGCGCGACCAGGCGTCGGTTGTGGACAGGCTCGACGGGGCTTGGGTGGCGGTTTGGGTCACTGGTTCTCTTGCCGTTTAGATGCGTCCCTTGGCGGCGAAAGCCGTTTTTTAATGGGCCAAATTCTCGCAACGCGGAAGCGCTGCGCCCCCAGTTTCGATGAAAAACCCCCTGCCATGCCATCGCTCAGTCCATGGAGAAATGGATCCTTCCACTGGTTTGCGTTGGCTTCGCGAACCCAAACTTCGCTCAGGATGACAAACAAAATCGCTCTCAGTGGCCGGGAATGATGGCCGTTTTGATGTCGCCGCCGCGGTTCAACATGTGGCGAAGAACCTGCTGCAAACGCGAGAGCGGGGCTTCGCCGGTGATGTAATCGGTAGGGCGAATTTTTTTGGCGGCGATCAGTCCGAAGGCACGGCGAACGGTTTCCGGTGTGTGATGGAACGTGGCCTTCAGCGTGATTTCGGAATAGTGCAAGCGGTCGGTATCGAGCTGCACTTTGCTGCCGCTGCTGCATCCGCCGAAGAAATTTACCGTCCCGCCCTTGCGAACCATTTCGACGGTCCACTCCCACGCTTCGGGACGGCCGACGGCTTCGATGACGACGTCGCAGCCGCGCTTTTGCGGCGTGAGTGCGCGAACAGCTTCCACCACATTCTGAACTTTCGTGATCTGAACAATTTCGTGTGCACCCATGTGCTGGGCCGCGGTCACTTGTTCGTCGCGCTTGACAACAGAAACCACGTTGCAGCCGATGGCTCGGGCGACCTGGACGAACATTAATCCGATCGGGCCGCCGCCGATGATGGTGACGGTGTCGCCGATTTCCACTTTAGTTTCGTGCAAACCGCGCAGAACGCAGGCGAGCGGCTCGGTCATGGCCGCGTCTTCGAAGCTGACGTTCGGCGGAATCACGACCATATTGGCCTCAACGATGCGGCGCGGCACACGGATGTATTCGGCGTAGGCTCCGTTGTTAAAAAGCAGGTCTTCGCAGAGATTTTCCTGGTGCTTCGAACAATAGAAGCACATCTGGCACGGCGCCGAGTTGAGCGCAACCACGCGCTGCCCTTTGCGGAAAGTGACGACGCCCTCGCCCACCTCTTCGATGACTCCGGCGAGCTCGTGGCCGAAAAGCGCAGGCGGAACGATCATGCGCGCATGGTAGCCGCGCTGGTAGACTTTAAGATCGGTGCCGCAAGTGAGGGCGACCTGCACTTTGACCAGCACCTCGCCTTTCTCAACACGAGGGATGGGGACTTTCTCGATTTTGATATCTTCTTTGCCGTACAAGACGGCGGCTGTCATTTTTCCGTTCACTACTTAAGTCCCTTCTTAAGTCCCTTCCCGGCGTTCAGCTTTCCCTGCGTTCCCAGGCCGTGCGCTGCCAGGCTGTATCACGACCTTCATTGATGAGGGCTGCGGATGGGCGGCAAGGCCAAAGGCTTGCGGCGCATCCCGCAAGGGAAAGCGGTGACTGATTAATTTTTCCAGATTCATTTCGCGGTTCATCACGAAGCGAACCGATTCTTCCTGCAAACCAACCGACGCGCTATATGAGCCGAGCAAAGTTTTTTCGTCCACGCAAATCGCTGCGGGGTCGACGACCACCTCGCCGTGCTGCGTCTGCGCAAATAACAATACACGACCGCCGGGACGCGTCGCATCCAGGGCGGGGCGAATCAACGCGTTGCTGCCAACCGCCAAAATAACCGCGTCGGCGCCACGTCCCTCAGTTTGCTCCTGCACACAGCGAACCACGTCCCGTTGCGATGCATTAATCGTACGTTTTAACCCGAGACTTGCAGCTATTTTAAGCCTCTCAGGGTACAAATCGGAAGTGATAACCGTGGCCCCGGCGCGCTGCCCCAACACGCCGAGAATGATGCCGATTGGTCCTTGCCCGATGGTGAGGACGGTCTCGCCGGGTTCGAGGCGCAGGGCTTCGATGCCTTTTATGCAGGTGTTGACCGGCTCGACAAAGCAGGCTTGCTCGAAAGAAACGCCATCGGGAATTCGAATCGTTCCCTGCTCGACAATCCAATCCATTACGCGAACATATTCGGCGAAGCCCCCGCCGGAGGGTTCGAAACCGGCGGTGCATCCGACTTCTTTGTAAGTGGAGCACTGCGCGAAGGTTTTGTGGCGGCAGTAATAGCAGATGCGGCAAGGAATGTGATGGAAAGCGATCACCCGATCGCCGGGCTGAAATTTGCGTACGCGGTCGCCGACGGCGGCGACGGTGCCGGAAGTCTCATGGCCGAAAATGCGGGGAGCGGAGTGAGATCCAGTGGCGATTTTTTTAAGATCGGTGCCGCAAACTCCGCAGGTGTGGACGCGAAGCAGAAGCTCTCCCGCGCCGATTTTCGGCACGGGGACGGTTTCGAGGCGAACGTCATTGACACCGCGGTAAACCGCGGCGAGCATGCTTGCCGGGATCGATTGCCTCGCGCTCTCCAACTCGACTTGACCAGCAATACCCATGAACTGGCTTCGATAAATTTTATCTTGTTTTGGATTGGAGTGCGTCGCGGGCGACTGGATGGCCGCTCAGATACCCGGTGAGGGCTTTCGCGGCTTTGTTGCCGTTACGAGCGAGCGTGGCAGTTCGAAGCCATAACCATGGCCGTAGCGCGATGTGCATGGCGAAACTTACGCCTCGAAAGCGGCCTTGAGCGTCGATAAATGAAGACAGGTCAGGCATTTCAAAATCGAACCCGTCGGAGATTACTTTAGTTGCGCGAAAATCGATGCCGTGGGCGCGAGCGGCGGCGGCAACCGCAGCGGCTTCCATGTCAACAGCTTGCGCGGCATAGGCTTGGGCGAGCGCGGCTTTTTGTTGTGCGCTGGCTATATGCGTGTAACTGAGAAGCGTTCCCTCGCCGTGATCGATGCTGGTGCGGCTGCCGTCGCGCGAATCGACGACAAGAGCAGGTGTGAAGATATCCCCGACCCGTAGGTTCGGTTGCAAGGCACCGGTGAAACCGACGGAATGAAGCGCGATTGGATTGTAGATCGCGACAGCAGCTTCGGCGGCGCGGCGGGCGGCTTCGAGTCCAATGCCGCCGGCGACCACTACGGAGTTCTCCAGTTCAAAAAAAGTAAATAGGCCGCCGGAGTGACTGTGTTGGATGCGACGGGAATTGCGAGTCAGGCCGCTGACTTCGCGTTCGAGGGCGGCGATGATGGCGATCTTAGGCATAGCCATGCGCTTTAAACCATTCGACGGCGCGGCGCAGAGCGTTGTCGGATGGAATAATTTTCCATCCTAGTTCGCGTTCGGCCTTGGCGGAGCTGGCGAACATTTTTTTCTTGCCCATGCGCACCGTTTCGATGGTGGCGCGCGGTTCGCGGCCGAGGATGCGCCCGGAGAAAGTCTCGTCGACCGCTCCGGCAAGATAGGCAACAAAATAAGGCAACTTGACCGTGGGCGAGGGCAGTCCGGAGATCGCACTCAATTTATCCAAAAGCTCCTTCAAGGTTAAATTTTCACCGCCAAGAATATAACGCTCCCCCGACTTCCCTTTTTCGAGTGCGGCGATGTGGCCGCGAGCGCATTCGCGAACGTCGACCAGATTCAGTCCGGTTTCGACATAGGCGGGAAATTTTCGTTTTAGAAAATCGACGAGGATGCGTCCGGTGGGAGTGGGCTTGATATCTTGCTCGCCAACCGGGGTCGTCGGATTCACGGTCACCACTCGCATGCCGCTACGTCCGGCTTGCAGCGCGACTTGCTCCGCCATAAATTTCGAGCGCTTATAGTGGCCGATCATGTCGGCGAGCGAGACGGGCGATTCTTCGTCGGCGGGCTGGCCATTTCCCCTGAAGCCAACCGTGGCGACGCTCGAGGTGTAGACCACGCTGTGCACGCCATTCTTGCGCGCGGCTTCGAGCACGGCGCGCGTGCCATCGACGTTCGAGCGATACATTTCGTTGGGGTTGCGCAGCCAGAGCCGGTAGTCGGCGGCGACGTGGAAGACGGTGTCGCATCCGGAGATGGCTTTTTGGAGCGAGGCGGGGTCGCGCAGATCACCAAGGACGGCTTCGGCTTTGAGGCCTTCGAGATTCTTCAGATTGCTGGTGGGGCGCACAAGCAGGCGCAGCGAGGCTCCCTGCCCGGCCAGAGCGCGAGCAACGTGGGAACCTAGAAATCCGGTGGCGCCGGTGAGGAAAATGGGCATCGAGGAGCCGGCCCGTCGGGCCGCCGCTTAAAACAGCTTACCGCCGCAGCTTGGAAAGTGGGTACCTTCGAAACCAAGCACAACCACCGAACCTTCTTGCTACAGCACTCAAAGCCAGCCATTATCGCCCAGGTCCTCTGCTTCACCGCCACGCCCGCTGGAAATAACGGAGCCGGCATAGTGCTGCCCGGTCTGTGAGGAAGATAGGCTGGGCAAGCCGATTCGCTACCCGCTTTCTTTCTCCATCACTTTTGCGTACGTGGTCAGCGCCAGCAGCGGAAAATATTCGCGGTAGAGGTGATACTTCAGATAAAAGACGCGAGGGAAGCCGGTGCCGGTGAAGAAAGCTTCGTCCCAGGAGCCGTTTTCTCTTTGCGTGCGCAGTAAATATGCGATGCCGCGCGCGACCGAATCGCTGCGTGTGTCGCCGGCGGCGAGCAGGCCGAGAATCGCCCATGCCGTTTGTGAAGGCGTGCTCTCGCCCTGGCCGCGGAGCGTAGGATCGTCGTAAGAACCCACGGTTTCCCCCCAGCCACCGTCGGGATTCTGCACCATGCGCAGCCACTCGGCTCCCTGCTGAATGCAAGGCTCGTGATTATCGACGCTCATGGCTTCCAGTCCGCGCAGCACGAGCGCGGTGCCGTAGATGTAGTTCACGCCCCAGCGGCCGAACCAGCTGCCATCGGCCTCTTGTTCGTCGCGAATGAATTGAATGGCGCGCCGCACGGCTCTGTGATTTTTGTCGTAGCCGTAGGCGGCGAACATTTCGAGCATGCGTCCGGTGATGTCGACCGTAGCCGGGTCGAGCATGGCGTTGTGATCGGCGAACGGAATGTGCTCGAACACCATCTTGTCGTTATCTTTGTCGAATGATGCCCACCCGCCGTTCTTGCACTGCATGGAAAGAATCCACTCAATGGCACGCTGCACCGATTCACGCTGGTAGCGACCGTTGGGATGTTCCACGCGGCTGAGCGCAAGGCAAACCATGCCCGTATCATCGACATCCGGATAAAACTCGTTGTTGAACTCGAAGTACCAGCCGCCCGGCTTGCCTGTTTTGTTCTTGACCTGCCAGTCGCCGGGGTTGCGAACCTGCTTCTGCAGAATCCAGTCGGCGCATTTGACCAAGCGAGAATCGTTGGCGGGAACCCCGGCTTCGCCCAGCGCGAACAGCGCGTAAGCGGTGTCCCATACCGGAGACATGCAGGGCTGCATGCGGAACGTATCTTTTTCTTCAATGCCAAGTTTTTCGAATTCGTCAAGCGCGCGGATGACTTGCGGATCGTCGAGCGAGTACCCCTGGCAGCGCAGCGCGATGATGGCGTTCATCATCGAGGGATAAATCGCGCCCAGACCGTCGCTCATTTCAAAGCGCTCGAGCATCCACTTTTCGGCTTTCTTGAGGGCGATCGAGCGCAGCGGGCGAACGTGAACCGCCTCAAACCAATGCGTGAGACGATCGAGACAGAGGAAGAAATTGCGCCACGAAATAATCTTCTTCGACCAGCGCAGGTGCATGCGCGACTTTTGCATTCCGCCGATGAAAAGTTCTTCCAGACCCATTTCGCGCGGAATTTTCTTAAACGGCTTCTTCGCGTAGCAGATCGAGAGCGGAACCAAGATGGCACGTGACCATGAAGAAATTTCGTAGATGTTGAACCAGAACCAATTGGGAAACAGAACGATCTCGGGCGGAATTGCCGGCACGGCGTCATAATCGTATTGGCCGAAGAAGCAGAGATAAATCTTCGTGAATGTGTTGACTTCGGTCACGCCGCCGAGTCCGAGAATTTTCTTTCGTGCGCGTTGCAGAACAGGATGGTCTTTGTCATAGCCCGCCAGCTTAAGGGCGAAATAGGCTTTAACCGACGCGCTGATGTTCGATGGGCCGGCTTCGTAGATGCTCCAGCCGCCGTCTTCGTTCTGGTGCCGGATGATCCACTTGGCGGCTCTCTGAAAGCGCCCTTGATCGCCGGTGCCGAGCAGAGTATGCAGCAGGATATAGTCGGATTCGAGGGTGGTATCGGCTTCGAGTTCGCCGCACCAATAGCCTTCGTCGCGCTGCTGCGAAAAAAGAAATTTGCGCGCGCCGCTGATCGCGGCGCTGACACGGCCGGTGAGCCCGTCGACCTTGCCGAAGTGAAGCTGCGGTGCGGAGGTTATATGAGAATCGGGGGAGTCATTGTTCATCGCCATGCAGCTCCATCAATCCGCTGTGGCACTCGCCGGAGCGGCAGCGATGGCTTCGACAATCTCCGGCGGCA
>JASHRB010000718.1 GCA_030037575.1 Candidatus Sulfotelmatobacter sp.
TTTGTTCCTGGCCACCAGCGCGTTTGCGGTAAGCAAAGGCAGCTTGCAGCTCGCGAGCGAAGTGAAGCTGAACGGAACCACACTGAAGGCGGGAGACTACAAAGTCGAGTGGGATGGAGCCGGACCGAACGTCGAACTCAGCATCCTGCGAGGCAAGAAAGTTGTGGCCAAAGCCGCGGCGCAGATGGTCGATCTGCCCGCGCCGGCGGCGAATGATGCAGCCGTGACAGTGAAGAATGCGAGCGGACCGAATTCGCTGACCGGAATTCGTTTCCAGGGCAAGAAATATGCTTTGAATCTTGCCTCAGCCACTGACGGGATGAATGAAGGGTCGAGCCAGTAGAAGAAGTTGCCATGAAAACTGCCAAGGGGAGCCGGCTCCCCTTGGCAGTCCGCGTCCGCGGCGGTAAACCTCCGATCGGAGGCTGACCCGTTGCGAACAGGCAACCGCTTTTCAATACTTCGGCACTCTTGGGTCCACACGGTCGGACCAAGCGTTGATGCCGCCGGCCAGATTGCGGACTTTGGTGAATCCCGCTTGGCGCAGGAACTCGACAGCCTTGGCGCTGCGGCCGCCCATCTTGCAATGCACGACGATTTCGCGGCTGGAATCGAGTTCGTGCACGCGCTTCGGTAAATCGTTGAGCGGAATGAGATGTCCGCCGAGATTGCAGATCTGATATTCGTGCGGCTCGCGCACATCGAGAACGAATACATCTTCTTGCGCATCCAGCCGCCGCTTCAGTTCTTCCACTTGAATTTCAGGAACTCCACTCGACACCGATTTTTCCTCCCCGCGCATGCCGCAGAACTGATTGTAGTCGATGAGCTTGGTAACCGTGGGATGGGTGCCGCACACCGGGCACTCGAGGTTTTTGCGCAGCTTCAGTTCGCGGAACTTCATGCCCAGCGCATCGATGAGCAGCAACCGGCCGATTAGCGGATCGCCGACGCCGAGAATTAACTTGATGACTTCGGTCGCCTGCATCACTCCGACCAGCCCGGGCAAAATGCCCAGCACGCCACCTTCGGCGCAAGAAGGCACCAGCCCCGGCGGTGGCGGTTCGGGATACAAACAGCGGTAGCACGGTCCCGCTTCGGTCGCGAACACGCTGGCTTGGCCTTCAAATCGGAAGATTGATCCGTAGACATTGGGCTTGCCGGTGAGAACGCAGGCGTCGTTTACGAGATAGCGCGTGGGAAAATTATCGGTGCCGTCGGCGATGATGTCGAATTCGCGAAAAAGTTCGAGGGCATTTTCGCTGCTCAACCGCGCGTCGAAAGTGCGCAGGTTCAAATAAGGATTGATCGCCGTCAGCTTGTCAGCCGCAGAATCGAGCTTCTTGCGGCCAACGTCGGCGGTCGAGTGAATGATTTGCCGCTGCAGGTTGGTGTAATCGACCACGTCAAAATCCACCAACCCGAGCGTGCCCACGCCTGCAGCCGCGAGATACAGCGCCAGCGGCGATCCCAGCCCGCCCGTGCCGATGCACAGCACGCGCGCGGCTTTCAGCTTCTGCTGGCCCTCCATGCCGACCTCGGGCATGATCAAATGCCGCGAGTAGCGCAAAATCTCGTCTTTGTTCAGCGTAACTGGAATCTCGGTTGTGGTGGTGGCCATAAAATCCTCGATTGAGATGAAACTGATTGCGAGTCAGCAAAGTCGAAGGCGCTAAGCACAGGCGGGGCAACAACAACAGCGATCGGTAGTGGAAGGAAGCGAGTGCATCGTCCTAAGCCATGCCCCCGGCAATGGAGGGCACAATCGAAATGTTATCACCATCCTTCACCGCGGTCTCTTCTTTTTGCAGGTAACGGATATCCTCGTCGTTGACGTAAACATTGACGAAGGCGCGGAGCTTGCCATCCTCGGTGTAAAGATGCCGCCGCAGCTCGGGATGCTCCGTCAACAAGGCCTTCATGGCTTCGGCGACCGTGGCACCCGTCACCTCCACAGCAGCCTGTTTTCCGACGAATTGCCGCAAGGGAGTTGGAATATGAATTTTGCTCATAACTCAACTGTAAGAGATGCGGCCCCGTACCTGCAAGATTCAGGCCGATCGCCCCTCACGAGTCACTTATTCGATCTCCCTGCCCACCCTAGAAGCTGCCCAAGGAGAAACCACCATGGCGATTTTCGATCCGGTGGGGCAGAGTGATTGACGGCGGCGGAGGCGGCGGATTGCTGCGCCTCGCGGGATTCGGCATTGGCGCATTGTTCGTGGTGGTTTTGCTGTTCAGTTCGGTCACCAAAGTGGGCACCGGGCACGTCGCGGTGCTCACCCTGTTTGGCAGGGTCACGGCCGAGACCCTGGGGCGAGGGCATTCTCATTTCATCAATCCACTGAAGACAAACAACGAGCTGTCGGTTCAGACCCAAACCGTGAAAGAGTCGGCCAGCGTGCCCTCGAGCGAAGGTTTGATGATGAGCCTGGACACTTCGCTCATTTACCATCTCAATCCGGACCACGCGGCCGAAGTATTTCAGAAAATCGGCGCGGATTATGAGAACGTGGTCGTTGAGCCGACGCTGCGCTCCGCCCTCCGGGAAGCCACCGCCTCGCATACCGCCAATGCTCTATACACCGGCGAGCGCGAGGAAGTGGCAAAGCAGATTTTTCAGCAGGTCAGTTTGCAGCTTACCCAGCGCGGTTTGACGGTTGAGAGCGCGCTCCTGCGCGACATTCAACTGCCAGCCACGCTGAAAGCTTCGATTGAAGCCAGGCAGCAAGCCGAGCAGGAAGCGCTCGCCATGAACTTCCGCCTGCAGAAAGAAACGCAGGAAGCGCAGCGGAAGCGCATCGAGGCGGCCGGCATTCGCGACTTCCAGCAAATCGTGGCGCAGGGAATTACGCCATCCTTGCTGGATTGGAAAGGCATCGAAGCCACCGAGAATCTGGCCAAGGCGCGAACTCGAAGGTTGTGGTGATCGGGAACAACAAAAACGGCTTGCCGCTGATTCTGGGGCAGTAGAATCCGTATCAGATTCGGGATTATGTCGGCGCCGTGGGCGGATGGCTTGCCGCCCTCGGCCGTACCGCTTTCGGCAGCCCGGCACAGCTGCATCGCTGCTAACATGAGTTCGTGCCTCCCCTGCTGGTTGTTCGCCAGTTGAACATCGCCTTTCCCGCGGCCGCGCTTGACACCGCCCGACATCCGGCGGCGGCTGTTGCTGCCAATTTGCTGGTTGCCGTCCGCGACCTCACTTTTTCGATCGCTTCCGGTGAAGTCGTCGGCCTGGTGGGCGAGTCGGGCTCGGGGAAATCGATCACATCTTTGGCCATCATGCGGCTGCTTCCTCCGCAGGCACAGGTTTCCGGGGAGATTTTCTTCGCAGAAAACGGCTCGGCCGTGAACGTGAACAAGCTTGATCCCAATTCCATGCGCCAGTTGCGCGGATCGCGCATGGCGATGATTTTTCAGGAACCGATGACCGCGCTCAATCCCGTGATGCGAGTGGGCGATCAGATTGCCGAAGCTGTGCTGGTTCACGGCAAGCATTCGAAACGCGCAGCCGCGAGCCTGGCGGTTCAGGCGATGAACGATGTTGCAATTTCCCAGGCGGATCGCCGCGCCCGCGATTATCCTCATCAGCTTTCCGGCGGCATGCGCCAGCGCGTGATGATCGCCATGGCCATCGTGAACCGGCCACAACTGTTGATCGCCGACGAGCCTACGACCGCTCTCGACGTCACCATTCAGGCACAGATTCTCGAGCTACTGGCAGATCTGCGAAACAAATTCGGACTAACCCTGCTGTTCATTTCGCACGATCTTGCGGTGGTTTCCCGCATCGCCGATCGCGTCGCCGTGATGTACGCCGGCAGTCTCGTCGAACTGGGCACGAAAGAAAACATCTTTCGCTGGCCGGCGCATCCTTACACGCGCGGCTTGCTGCAAGCGGTGCCGGACCTGAAGACTGACCGCGCCCGGCCCTTGGGAACCATTGAGGGCACTGTCCCTGCGCTTCAGGCGATGCCTCGCGGATGCGCCTTCGAGCCGCGCTGCGGATTTCGCGTTGCCGATTGCGCGCTTTTCATGCCTCCACTGGTGGAAGTGGGCGAAGGCCATTGGGCTCGGTGCCCGGTGGTCAACCAGAAGCAGTAGTCTGTCTTTGTTCCTCCTGCGGATCTCATCCCCCAGGTCCATACGCGTTTCTCGGTCCTCCCGCCACAACCCGGCAGGCTGTTCTATAATCGCCACTTTGTCCGGTGCCCCTTGCGCTTACTGCTGCTCAGCGACATCCACGCCAACCTCGAAGCGCTCGAAGCCTGTCTGGCTGCGGCACCCGAGTATGACTTCGTGGCGAATCTTGGCGACGTTGTCGGCTACGGCGCCTCTCCAAACGAAGTTGTCGAGCGCGCTCGCGGGCTGGGAAAAATGTTTGTCCGCGGCAATCATGACAAAGCGGCGACCGGCCTGATCGAGCTCAGTGACTTTAATCCGCTGGCCGCGACCTCTGCCGTCTGGACGCGCGATCAGTTGACTGCCGAGCACCACCAATGGCTGCAGTCTTTGCCCCAAGGGCCGCTCGCACTCGAAGGATTTTCCCAGGCGCAGCTTGTGCATGGTTCGCCCGCAGACGAAGATCTCTACGTAGTTTCGTTGGGAGACGCACTGGTCCCCCTGCTCGCCGAGACGACCCCGCTCACTTTTTTTGGCCATACTCATTTGCAGGGTGGGTTCTTTGCCAATGGCAACAGCGCGGACGGCTTTCGTCCCGAATATCGCACGGTAGGAAAGGCCGAATCGGTTTCCTTGCAGCTCAAGCCGGCCACGCGATACTTGATCAATCCCGGTTCGGTCGGTCAGCCCCGCGACGGCGACTGGCGGGCGGCATTCGCCTTGTTCGATAGCCATGCCCAGGTGGTTCACTTTCATCGAACGCCATACAATTTGAAGGCCGCGCAGGACCGGATTTTCGCCGCGAACCTGCCCCCCCGGCTGGCAACGCGGCTGGCTGCTGGCCGCTGAGTGAAACTGGTGGCCGACTTCGCTTCCGGCTGTCGTAGACTTGATTTCATGCCCGATTCCCCCACCCGAACCAAATCTCCTTGCATGGGGCGTGAGGACGCCGCCAAGCGTCCGCCCGCACATTACCTCATTGCCCACAGCGACGGCGGCGCTCGCGGCAATCCCGGGCCGGCCGGATACGGTGTGGTAATTGAAGACCAGTCAGGCGCAAAAATCGCCCGCCTCAGCGCCTACCTCGGCCACCAGACCAACAACTTCGCCGAGTATCAAGGTCTGATCGCCGCCCTTGAATACGCGCTCCAGCACGGGCCGAAAGCATTGAAGCTCATTAGTGATTCGGAATTGCTGGTGCGCCAGATCAAGGGCATCTACAAGGTGAAAAACGCGACGCTGAAGGATCTCCACGCCCGCGCCAGCGAATTGATCGCACAACTCGAGTGGTTTTCCATCGGACACGCGCTGCGAGAGCACAATCAGGAAGCCGATCGCCTGGCCAACGAAGCGATGGACAAAGGCGTGGGCCGCCGGTTGCAAACTTGAGCCTAATCCGCCGCCGAGGTGTGATCGTGCACAATCTTCCATCCCGCAGGAAACTTTCGGAAGATGAGCGTGAATAATCCATGTGGCGTTTTGCCGTCGGGCATGGTCAGACGCCATGCGCCGCGCGCGAACGCCGCATGGCCGCCCAGGATTTCAATGCGCAGGTTTGAAAAATCCAGCTTACCCATTTCATGCCCGGGGCTGGCATAGGTTTTCTGATAGCGGTCCATGGCCGCCTGCCATCCATCGTGCTCGGTGGCTCCGGAGAAGAACGTGAGCTCGGGTGAGTTCCGATAGCCGCTCATGAAAGCCTCGAGATCGTGCCGGTTCCAGGCTTCCTGCTGATCGCGCAGCGCATGCTCGATCTCGGCCTTTGCCCGATGGTCGCGGTTGGCGGATGTTTGGCCGATCAGAACTGAGCCCAGCAAAGAAACGAAAGAGCACAGAAAAATGCCGGTGCGCATGAGAACCTCGTTTGCGGGATCAAAGCGCACCAGTTTCGCACAAAGGCATGGTCAACGAGAAGGATTTGTCGAAGCACAGATTCGCTCGGGGCCGTTCCGCTTTAGGCACGCCCTTTTTTCGCAGCCACCGCCTTCCCGGCGATTTCCCACGGCCGCTTGGGCCGGTCGACCACCGGTTTGTCGCGATCTGTGATGCGATCGTAATGGTATGACTCGCTGACCGTCCCCAGCGACTCGTTGTAAAGGCTGGGCAGTCCCAGCGCTTCTTTCAATTCCTCGCTGAAAGACTGCACCGCTTTCAGATGGTCGGCGGTGGCGGGAACCTCCGCTTTGGAAGTTTTCAAAAACTGCTGATAACCGCGATTCACCAGCTTGGAGATTTCGCTGCCCATCAGATATCCGGGGTAGGCGAATATCTTCACGCCATCATCCGGCGTTTTCTGGATCGCCGCCGAGACATTATATTTTCTGAGAAACACGCGGCCATTGGTTCCTGGTGCTTCGGTCAAATCAAAACCATGGTCGCGCAGCCAGGTCACCGCGTCCTCATAACTTCGAGCTTCCATTGCTTTTGACATTTTCCTGCGGCTTCACCTTTCCCTTAGATGCGGGTACACGCATAAAAGCGACGTGCTTGTTGGCGCTGCATCGTCGCAATCATCAAGATCATCCAAAGACACCATATTACATAGCCTGTTTTGCTTTTCTTTCATAATTACGATAGTCATAGAGCAAAGGTTTGGTTGGATGCAATCTTCGACCAAGGCGGCCGAGATATTTTCTGCGGAAAACGCACCGCGCCTGGAGCATTCACGGCTGGGGCGGAGTTTGCCCGATGGCGTCGGCAACACCCCGCTATTGCGCTTCGATCGACTCACCCGGCAACTGCCCCAGCTAACCCTTTTGGGCAAGGCCGAATGGTACAACCCCGGCGGTTCGGTGAAGGATCGCGCAGCGGCCAACATCGTCGCCGAAGGCCATCGCAGTGGACAGTTTGCGCGGGGAAAGATTCTTCTCGATGCCACCAGCGGTAATACCGGCATCGCCTATGCCATGCTCGGCGCCGCGGAAGGCTTTCCAGTCACTCTCTGCATGCCGACCAACGTTTCGACCGAGCGCAAGAGAATTCTCGCCGCCTACGGAGCAAACATGGTTTACACCGATCCCGCCGACGGTTCTGATGGTGCAATTCGCAAAGCCCGCGAACTTGCCGGGGCGGGACCGGAAAAATATTTCTATGCCGACCAGTATTCGAACCAGGCGAACTGGCAGGCCCATTATTACGGCACGGCCAACGAGATCTGGCAGCAGACCGAAGGACGCATCACTCATTTCGTCACCATGCTCGGCACCAGCGGAACTTTTATGGGAACCACGCGACGCTTGAAAGAACTCAATCCCGCGATTCGCTGCATTTCCCTGCAGCCGGATTCGGCGTTTCATGGAATCGAAGGGGCCAAGCACATGCCCAGCGCGATTGTCCCGCAAATTTACGATCCGGGGCTGGCCGACGACAATATGGAAATTGCCACCGAGGACGCGTATGCGATGGCCCTGCGCCTCGCCCGAGAATGCGGAATGTTGTTGGGGATCTCGGCCGCCGCGGGAATCGTAGGTGCGCTCGGCGTGGCGCAAAAACTCGACTTGAAAAAAGATCAGGAGGCTGTCATCGTCACCATCCTCTGCGATTCCGGGGACAAGTATTTGAGCGAGAGATTCTGGACGGAGAAATGATTTTTCAACCACCAAGACAGGGAGAAATGCGAAGAGAAAATTCAAAGCTCCAATTTGCTCGATGCTGAAAATTGCTCAGAAAGATTACGCTCACATTCGT
>JASHRB010000719.1 GCA_030037575.1 Candidatus Sulfotelmatobacter sp.
GCCCGCCGGATCAGCTCCGGGTCCACGTTCACTCCCAGAAACTCCACAATGCGGGCATAGCCGATCTCGGGATTTTGCCGCAGCTCCTTATATTGCACCAGCAGAAGATCATTGGTCGAGGCGGGGCGGGAGTCGAGAAAAGAACTGACATGCTCCTGCCACGACCCAAAGCCATTGACCTTTCCCCGGACAAATGACCAGGCGAAACTGTCGAGATCCCCGCGATAGTAATCCAAGGCCTTCAGGAACGCATGTTCGGAAAGCATCACATCCCGAGCATCGCGCACCATATAAATGACCCGGCGGTATTCCTTGCGAAAAGGTTCGTGGGTGCCGATCAAACGTCCGCCCTGCGGCAAAACCGGCCGGCCGAGTTTGTGTTGCTTGATTCCGTTCAAGTCTCGATTGACTGCGTCGAAGCTTGATTCCTGGCCGGTCAGGATTTCGTATAAAACAAATCGCGCCCAAGTGCTTCCCGATCTTGGATAACAGGCGAGAAACACGTCGTTCGGATGAAAGTCGCGGTGGTAAAGCCACATCAGCGGAATGCGCAGCTTGGTTTTCGAAAGCGTATTCCGTAAACGCCGGTATGCGTATTCGGCGCCATGCTTCCGGCCGTGATGATTGGGATTTCCGCTGACCCGGGCAGGCAATGATTCCATGGAATCAGGATGTCCTAGAAAAAAATGTCATGCGATGAAGTCGGTGGCCAGCTTGGTTTTGCGGGCCAGTTTGTAGCGGAGCCCCAATAGCACCATGACCAGAGAAAGAATATCGGCAATGTTGCTGCCCCAAATCGCACCTGTAAGGCCGAAGATCTTGGTGGCGGGAATTCCCGCTAAAAGCGAAAGCGCGGTGGCGGCTCCGAGTACTCCGAAAAGCACTTCCGGAGAATTCATGGCACGCAGGACGATGGCCGGGCCAAAAGCGGCGCTGTACAGAACCGAACCCAGAGCAACCAAGGGCAACAAATGAGCTACGACAGTGTAGCGGTCCGAATAAAGCAAGTGAAACAAAGGCAGCTTCAGCGGAATCAGGATCGACCAATAAATCACGCCGGCAGCGACCGTAAGAAAAGTGATCTTGCCGGTTACCGAACTAAGACCACCCTCACCCTGGCGTTCGTAAATGCCCGCGGCATACGGTAACAATAGCAGCGACATCGCGGCCTTCGCTTGTTCCAACGGCAGGGTGAGATTCATGAGCGCCTTCAATTGCCCTGATTGCGCCATTCCACCGAAGCTGCTAAGCAGCGGGTAATAGACATAGGCCGGGATCCATCCGGCGATGCAGCTGGCGAGCGCCCACTTTCCGTACTTCCAATGCCGACTCCGTATTTCTCCAGACGCAACCGAGCCGCCGCCGGCGGGGAGAGTCTTGCGCAAACGGGCGAACAAGACAGCTGCGGTGGCCAGGGCCGCCAGCGCCATCAGCAAGAACGCAGTGAATGGAGAGAGCAACCTGCGCTGGTACACGACATAAAGCCCGGTTAACGCCAAAGTGAAATAAACGGCCGATCCGGCAGCCGCCGATGACGAAGAGAGCCTCACATAAAAGGTTCCGCGAGCGAGCCAAAACAGCAACACACACGGCGCGGCCAGCATGACTCCAGCCAAAGCTCCGGGAAGTCCGGACGATGATCCCGACATGTGCGTAACTATGACCGAGACACCCAGCATTCCTGCAATCGGCACCCAAAGCAGAAAGTGGATCCGCAACAGCGTGCCCAAATAATTGCGCAACCTATCTCTGTATGATGACGCCCCGAAAACAGCCAGCGGCTCGAGCACGAGCGACTGATAGACCAGCACCGCCAAAATAAAAACGCCGAAGGCAACCGCATAACTTCCATACTGCTCGGGCATAAGCCAGCGGGCGAGCAAAATGCTGATCACGAAGTTCGAGCCGGAGACGAGGCCCTGGTCGAGAAGGGCAAATCCTCCTTTGCGAAGCCAGGGAAGCAGCCAGCGAAGGATATGTCCCGCAGCGGCGTCCATGGAACCTTCGTCGCCTCCGAATCCGGGGGGCGCCGGCTTCCCCGCTTCCACCACCGCGATTGCAGGCAGCACGGGCATGGGCGAGAAGGACGAGCCTCCTTTTTGGTTGTCTGGTGAAATCATTGAAAGTCAGCGCGTGACGGTGCCGAGGGGACCGGTTCAGCGGCAAGAATAGCCTTGTCGAGGCATGCCTGCAGCCGTTCGGCCAACTTCTTCACTTGTGGCCGAACCAGGATGCTCCCGTGATCGCCTGCGAGTTCTTCAATCTCAAACCCTCCGCGAATTAATTCCCGCCATGCGGCTCTAGGGTCGTCTTCGCCGCGCAGGTTCTCGCTGGCACGGAACAACACCACATTTCCCGAGTACGGTTGCAATTTGTACAATTCGGCAGCCCGCATGTTGGATTGAAAAACTCGCTTCAGAACGCGGGGCAGGAACCACATGTTCGTGCGGCGCTGAATGCTGCGGTTGACCGCCCGTGCAATCCGGGGGAGAGAGCCCATTTGCCACAATTTGACCATCGACGGGCCGACAGGTCTTAAATTTCCCGGATAAGTATCGAATAGCGCCAGCAGGGGCACATATTCGCCGGCAGCCTGGAGTTGCTGCGCCATCTCGTAGGCGACCAGGCCGCCAAAGGAAAATCCGCCGAGCGAATAGGGTCCCTCCGGCCGAACCGCGCGGATCTCTCGGATATAATGCGCCGCCATCTCCTCGATGGTGGCAAGGCAGGGGCGGGAACCATCCAGGCCCTGAGCTTGCAAACCGTAAAAAGGGTGATGCGGGCCCATGAGTTTGCCGAGTTGCTGAAAACCGAGAACGTTCCCGCCAACTCCATGCACGCAGAAGAAAGGCGCTTTGCCTCCGTTTGCTTGAATCGAAACCAAGGACGACCAATGGTGTGACCATTTTTCCTGGCGCAATTCCGCCGCCAGTTTTTCGACTGTCGGTGCCTGGAACAAGAGGGCCAAGGGAAGGGTTCTGCCCAGGGACTGCCCCAGCCGGTGCATGACCCTTGCAGCCAGCAGCGAATGGCCGCCGATTTCGAAAAAGTCGTCGCGCATCCCGATCGGTTTCCTGCCGACCACGGCTTCCCAGACCGCGGCAATTCGTAGTTCAAGGGAATCTGTAGGCAGGGAACTGGCCTGCGGAATTGTCTCGGTTTGAGGTTGAGGCAGAGCGCCCCGGTCGATCTTTCCGTTCGGCGAAAGCGGCAGACGATCCAAAATGACAAACGC
>JASHRB010000720.1 GCA_030037575.1 Candidatus Sulfotelmatobacter sp.
TGCACCCGCGAATCGTGATCGGAGTGCCTTCCGAGATCACGCAGGTCGAGAAGCGGGCGGTTATGGACTCTGCCTATCGCGCGAAAGCGAGCGAAGTGCACCTCGTGGAGCAAGCCATGGTCGCGGCAATCGGCGCGGGGTTGCCAATTACCGAGCCGAGCGGGAACATGGTCGTGGATATCGGTGGAGGAACGACTGACATCGCGGTGATTTCGCTAAGTGGCATCGTATATTCGCGTTCGGTACGGATGGCGGGCAATCAGATGGATGAAGCCATCATGAATTATCTGAAGCGCAAATATAACCTGCTGATCGGCGAGCGCACCGCCGAGCAGATCAAAATGGAAATCGGCTCGGCCCATCAGCTCGATAAGCCGATGACGATGGAGATTAAAGGGCGTAACCTGATAGAGGGCGTTCCGAAAACGATTACCGTCGATGACGGCGAGATACGCGAATCATTGAGCGAATGCGTCTCCACGATCATGAACGCGATCCGCGTGGCTCTGGAGCGAACGCCACCTGAACTGTCGGCGGATATCAGCGACCGCGGCATCGTGCTCACGGGGGGCGGAGCGTTGTTGAAAAATCTCGACAAGCGCATTCGCGAAGAAACCGGGTTGCCGGTATCGATCGCCGACGATCCGCTGTGCAGCGTGGTTCTGGGCACCGGCAAAATGCTCAGCGACTTCAAGCTGCTGCGCAAGATCTCGATCGAATAGCGATCCGTGGTCAGTGGTAAGTGATCAGTGGCCGGCAATACTCACTCGTCCCGCTGACCACCAGCCTCTGATTCCTAACCACTGATTTTATGGAATCCGTCCTCGGCCGTTATCGCAACCTGACCATCCTCGTAGGCGTATTGTTTCTGCAGATCCTGGGGCTGGCGGTGCAGGTGAAGCGCAGCGGTGACGCCCAGAACACCCGCCTGATCCGTATCTGGGCGGTGGACGCGATCACTCCTTTCGAGCGCGTCCTGGTGAATGCCCAGAACTATACCTCCGGCCTTTGGCACGACTATGTCTTGCTGCGCGGGGTGCGGGCGGAAAATCTGCAGCTCAAACAGCAGATCCAGCAGATGCAGCTCAAGCAGGTGCGGTTGAGCGAGGACGCCGCACAGGCGCAACGCCTGCAATCGTTGCTCAACTTCAAAGAACAGGTCATTGAAGGCACGGTTGCGGCGCAAGTGATCGGCTCCAGCGGGAGCGATCTTTCCCGTTCCCTTTACATCGATAAAGGCTCGAACGACGGTGTGGCTCAGGACATGGCGGTGATTACGGCCAACGGCATCGTAGGGAAGGTGTTGCGCGCCTATCCTTCCACCTCGCTTGTGCTCCTGATCAACGATCAATCGAGCGGCGTCGGCGCGCTGCTCGCCCAGTCGCGATTGCAAGGCGTGGTGCGCGGAACCGCCAATGGGGAACTGACTTTGGATCACGTGATGAGCGATGAGCAGGTTTCTCCCGGGGAAACGGTGTTGAGCAGTGGGGGAGACGAGATTTTCCCCAAGGGAGTGGCCATCGGGACGGTGACTCACGTGACTGCGGGCAAAGAGATGTTTTTAAATATCAAAGTTAAGCCCGCGGCCGATTTGAACCGGCTGGAAGAAGTGTTGGTGGTCACCGCGAAGCGGGAAGAGCAGCCGGTGGCCGCGGGCGGAGGGAAAGTTCGGGCCGCTGATATTCTCGCGCAGCGACTGCCATCCGTGCCGGAAAAACCTGCCGCGGACGCCCCGCTCGCAGTAGCGGGCACGAAGGCCGCCGCCGGAGCTTCCACGGCGAAACCGGCCACGAACGGAGTGCTCAAGCCCCTTGCCGGAAATACCACGAAAGCCGCCGTCCCCAAAGGCGCGAACCTCGCGGTGCAAGCGACACCCGAATCCGCGCCCACGCCAAAACCGAATCCTGCTTCTCCCGGCCCCGTTCGAACGGGCAACCCCACTGGCGCAGCCAGCAGAAATTTCCCCGGCTCTTCTGCGAAACCGGCCACGGCGCAGGCGAAGCCGCCAACCGCGCAACCGGCTGTACAATCTCCCGACAGCCCCGATAGTCCCCACTAGCGTGCCCCTTACTTACACATCGGGCGAGCAGATCGAAGTTTACCGGTTCAGCATTCCGGTGACCGTGGGTGTGCCGCTGGCGGCCTTGTTTCTGCAGGCGTTTCTGCCGCGCAGGCTGCTGTTCTTTTCGATCTTTGATTTGCCGTTGTTAGTGACCATTTTCTTTGCCATGGCCCGCCGCAATCCGATCTCCGGATTGCTGACGGGAGCGGCGATCGGGTTAGTGCAGGACATGTTGGGCGCCTATCCCATTGGAATCTACGGCATCGCTAAAACGGTGGTGGGATACGGCGCTTCATCGCTGGGGGTGAAACTAGACGTAGAAAATGCCGGGGCCCGGTTTCTGGTAACGCTAGGTTTCTACCTGATTCATCAGGCCGTCTTTTTCGCCGTAGCCCGCGGCCTGGTCAATTTGAGGATGAACTGGAGCTGGAGCCACGACCTGATTGCGGCCCTGGCCAACGCCTTTCTCGGAGTGGGGTTGTACTTTTTGCTGGACAAGTTCAAGCAGAGGGCATGATGCGCCGGTCAGTCGCCAGTTTTCCTGGTTGCCCCCGCTCACCGCTCCGTTCCAAACTCTGAACCGTCGATTGTGCCCCACCCGTGACTTAGGTTTGGCCTGGACCCTCGTGGGGTGCTGGTTGGGAGCTAAAATAAGAAAACACCCCGCAAAATTTCAGACTCTCTGTCCGGTTGCCGAAGCGCAGCCGGCAACTGAGAAACTGGAAGCTGATAACCGGGGACTGGCGACTGACGACTTATGTTAAGCCGTGACGACAAAGTTTCGGAATTTCGCCTGACCGCGGCGCAATACATAATTCTCGGCATTTTTCTGCTCTTGGCCTATGGATTGTGGCGGCTGCAGGTTATGGAGAGCAACGTATACGCCTCGCTGGCCGAGAGAAACCAGATCCGCAACGTGCCGATTCTCGCGCCGCGGGGGAAAATTCTGGACCGCGAAGGCCGGGTCATCGTCGATAACTATCCTTCGTTTTCCGCGCTGCTGCTGCGAGACACGCCGCATGATCTGAACGCCGACTCCGATTTGATCGCCCAGGGCCTGCAGCTCGATCCCGACGACTTGCGAACCCGCATCCGGCATTATGCATCGATGCCGCAGTATCAGCCCATCTTTCTGAAAGAGGACATCACGCCCGACGAGCTGGCGTTCATCGATTCGCACCGCAACGAACTGCCGGAGCTGGACACGATCATGGCGCATCGCCGGCTCTATCCGCGCAACGGCTTCATGGCGCACCTGATCGGCTACGTCGGCGAAGTCACGGAAGACATGCTGAACCAGCCGCAATTCGAGTTGTACAACCCGGGCGACGTCGTGGGGATTTCCGGTGTCGAGCGGCAATACAACGCGCTGTTGATGGGAACCAATGGCGCGCGGCGGGAGCTGGTAAACAGCCACGGCCGCGAGGTCGGCCTTTTGGATGAAACGGATGCCATCCCCGGAAAACAATTGAAGCTCACGGTCGACATCGACCTGCAGATCGCCGCCGAGGAAGCCCTCGAGGGCAAGAACGGGGCGATCGTAGCCATGGATCCGCGCAATGGCGAAATTCTCGCCATGGTCAGCCGCCCTAGCTTCGATCCGCAAAGTTTTTCCGTGCGCGTCACGCGCGACGAATGGGACAAGTTGGTCGACGACGAAGACCATCCCCTGATGAATAAGGCGATCCAGGCGCAGCTGGCGCCGGGTTCGACCTTCAAGATCATCATGGCGACCGCCGGTTTGCAGGAAGGCATTGCGCAGGACATGCACGTCATGTGCAACGGCGGTGCGGTTTTTTACGGACGCTATTTTGAGTGCTGGATCTCGGAGCGCCATCGCACCCACGGTGAG
>JASHRB010000721.1 GCA_030037575.1 Candidatus Sulfotelmatobacter sp.
CGCATGGCGCGCTGGTTGCGCTCGCCATATTCCCGACCGATCGCGTTCATGTGCATGGATCCCACCGACGAATTCACTGCCGGCGAGACCAGCGGGGCCCCTCCTCCGGAATACCAGACGGGCACGGTGAAATCCGCGCTGGTGTTGCCGTTGATTTCAGAGAGCGTCGAGTTGGTTGCCCCCGCGATCAGGCCACCGGTAGCATTCCTCGCGCCCACCGGATCCGGAGACACAGTCTGGAACGATAGGCTTGGAGTGGTGATCAAGGGAACATAAGGGCCGCATCCGTAGGGACAATAGCCGGGCAATCCGTGCTGGCCGATTTGGGCGAGGCTTAGAGCTGAAAACAGGACAATCGAAGATACTGCTGCCACAATGCGCATACCGCCTCCTGGAAGCCTTCCTTCTTCTGATGATCGAAATCAGCAGGTGGAATGCCACTTAGTCGACGATGCTTGCATCGCGACTTGCTCCCGTCTCAGTTATTTCCGCACATTGGCATAGCCCTGAGAAACGGCCGATGCGCAAACACTTGCGCAAGAAATGCAGGCGCGTGTTAAGCGGCAACGGCACGCGAAAGCCGCTCAGCCCGGGTGTGGCGGCGGACCGATGTATTACCATGCCAACTAATGAGATCGATTCTTGGCCGATGGCTGGCTGATCCCGTTTTCTGGTTGTGCCTTACGGCGGGCCTGCTGGCTTTCGTCGTTCAATCCGGCGAATTGGGCACGGCGGATACCACGCACCGGCTGCAGACCACTCACTGGTTGTGGACCTCCGAGCCGCAGGTTTTTCCCAACGAGTATCCCGAATTTGGGCTGCACGGCCGCGGCGGACGGCTTTACAGCTGGTATGGCATCGGCCAATCTTTGCTCATGCTGCCGGCCGATGTAGTCGGCACATGGATCGCGCACTGGAAGATTTTTTCCGAATACGGCGACGACCCCGCAGTGCGCAGCATCGTGGTCAGCTACAGCACCAGCATTCTGGTAAATGTGCTGACGGCGCTGGTGGCCTTTCGTCTGCTTCGCCAGTTGAAATTCGGCGTGCGCGAGTCTGCGTTGGGTGTTCTTGCTCTGCTCGTCTGCACCAGCCATCTGCACTACACGCAAAACATGATGGAGAACAACTACATCATGCTGCTGACGCTGGTGGGCCTTTCCTATCAATACGAATGGCTGGAAAATGGCAGCGGGTGGGCGTTGTTCGGAGGAAGCGCGGCCATCGGCCTCAATTTACTGACACGGCTCACCACCGCCCTGGATCTCATGGGAGCCGCTCTCTTTGTTTTGCTGATCCTTTGGTTCAGAAGCATTCGCGGCCGTGATCTCTGGAGCAGATTGGTTTCGTACTGCAAGGTTGCAGCGCCGGTTTATGGGTTTTTCCTGCTCATCGACCGTTTCTATCAGTTCTATCGTTTCGGCTCATTCACCAATACCTACGTTTCCTTATTCGCAAATGAGCAACGCTTACAAGACCCAACACTGCCGGCCACCTTCCCGTGGAGCACGCCTTTCCGGGAAGGATTCTTAGGGCCGCTATTCCAGCCGGAGAAATCGATTTTCCTTTTCGATCCCTTGCTCGCGCTCGCCATCGTGCTGCTTGTCATTCTGTGGAAGCGGTTGTCGCCGGAGGTTCGAGCGTATGGCTTGACTTCCCTACTGCTGCTGGTGGGCTACATCTGTTTCTATGCGCGATACACGTACTGGGCGGGAGATTTCGCCTGGGGCGACCGCTACGTTTCGACTTCCGTCGAGATGGCGACGCTGCTTGCGCTTCCGCTGCTGCTTCAATTCCGTGCTCGCCTGCGCGCATGGATCTGGCGCGGCGCCATCGCCTTGATGGCCGCCAGTTTTCTTATTCAGCTTGCTTCGCTAGCCTTTTGGCTGCCGCTCGAGATTTATCAGATGGAAACGCTCGGCCATCCCACATTCGTCATTGCGCTGCGCTTTAAAAACATCGCCGCCTTTGCCTTGGGCAAGATGGACGCATGGGGATTGAACAACGAATCGATGACGCAGGACCCCTGGGATTACGTTCACATTACGACCTGGAATTTTCTGCCTTTTCTGCTGCGCCGAGTAGGAGCGGCGCCACGGTGGGCGGTTGATGTGGCGTTCGCTGTATGGGGTGCTGCGCTGGCGGCGCTGGTCGGTGTGCTTTGGCAGCTGAAGACTGCCATCCATCCCGCCGGCGCAGCCTCCCGCATGCCAGCCATCCCCATACAGCGAACCGGAACTCGCTAATCCTTCTTGCAGGAAGCTTACTTCTGAACCTTCTCTTTCTCCGCCGCGGTCACAACTTTGCCTTCCTCGATTGCCGGGCCGCGATCGACCAAGGCCTTGTAGTCGGTGGCATTGAATGGATACAGGCGCGCCGACTCCTGTCCGGTAGTGGTCAGGGTGATATCGACGCGGCGATTGTTGGCGAGCACGATGGTTTGCATCCTCGCCAGAACCTTTTCGCGTTCTTCCGCGCTTAAATTCGGATTTTGTTGCAGAAGCTGTTTTACCTGATCGGTTGTCAGGTTTTGCCCTTTACCGTAAGCGTGGGTCTCGAGATTTGCCTCCGGGATGCCCTGTTCGACCAGGAAACGCTTGGCCAGTTGGGCCCGTCGTTCGGAGAGCGCCTGGTTGTAACTGACCGGCCCGCGCTTGTCAGCATGTCCCGACAGCACCAGCTTGGCATCGGGCTTCGCCTGCAGATAGGTTTTGAACGCCAGCGCAATCGCGTCCAACGAATCCCGTTCGCTGGCCAGCAAAGCCGCGTTTGACTTTGCACTTCTCGGTCTATTGGTGGGGAAATAAACGCTGCGCATGGTCAGTTGCGTCTCTGGCTGCTCGATCGAACCAACGATGTGCAGAGTAGCGGTACGGGTTTCCGATCCACCGCACCCGTTCGAAGCGCTGAGCGTATAGGAGACCGTTTCATCGACTGGACCCGGATCGGTTTTCTTAGGTGTAGGTTGCAACGCGCGACTGCCTCGGGCATCGACTGTGCCCACGCCTTCAATGGAAATGTTGGAGGCGTTCGCCGCAGACCAGTTCAATGCCGTGTTGTCGTCCTGAACCACTTTGTCGCCGATGCGTTTGTAATGAACTTCGTCCGGGGAAAGCTGCAGATTGGCTTGAATCGCACTGTTCACATTCACGCTTGCGCTGGAAGCGGCTGTGCCCCCAGGACCGAAAGCGGTAAGTTCGTAAGTGGTCGTCTGCTTGGGTTGAACACTCTGGTCGCCGCTCGGAGACACCGAGCCCAGGGTGCTGATTTCGACTCGAGGAGCATCCGTGGCCGACCACTTAAGCTGGGTGGCGTCGCCGCAGTTGACCTGGGCCATGGCTGCGGATAACTGAGCGGTTGGTTTGGCCACCGCGACGGTGGCGCTGGCTGTGCCTACGGTAAAGCGCGGGATCGACGTGAGCTTTTCTCCGCGCGGCCAATCGACGGTCTTGCGAACACCTTTGGGAATATCAATGACCACACGCTTGTTGGCGGGAACGTTCACCGAGCCCGACCAAACTTCTTTGTCCGCGTGGAGCACGGTCACCTGAAACGTACCGGGAGGGACGACCAGTTCCTGCTTCCACCAGAAATCATTGTTAAATTCGTCGCCGTGACCGACGAAGAATTCGGGGCTCTTGCCGTTGAGCAACACCGCGTCCCGATCGGCGTGTTCGATGGTCATTGCGCCAAATGGCGAGGATACCGTTCCGGATACCGGCTGCAAACTTACGTCCAGGTCGGTAACCTTCCCGGCCGTAACCGTCACCGTGCGGGTTTCGGGAGTGTACCCGTAGTTGGCCACCTGAATCTTGTGTTCGCCGGGACTCAGGCTTAAGCTGTGATGCTTGCTCGCTTCGCTAATCGCTTGACCGTCGACAAATAGATAAGCCTGCTTGGGAGTGATATGAACCGCAACCTTACCGTTTTGCGCAAGACAAAAGGGGATGGTAACCACACTGAAACCAAGTGCTGCAAGCGGGAGTAACCCGAGCGGGGATTTCATCGTAGCCTCCGTGCAGAAGGCCTGTAAGGATAATCGACACAAGGCCTCCGGCTAACTATGTGCCGCAATATTCTACATGAAAGAGAAGAATCCGCGCTCCGCAGACCGCCCGCGGTACTGATCTAAGTCAGCGTTCTTTCGAAAGGAGGCTCTTCTCGGTCGTGTCAGTGATGTCAAATATCGCGCCGTACATTGACCCGAATGTACGAACCGTAGGCGTGAGCAAGCTGCGTGGCCTGAGTGCGTCCGAACTCGCTTACCGCTACTTCCCTTCCAGCGCGTTGATGCGCTGTTCGTGGTTTCGCAGAATGCAGGCAGTCTGATCCATGCCCCTATTGATCGTTTCCTCGAACTGTTTTGTGCTGTCGATCAAGCTCTGCAATTTACGCTCGGTTTCGATCTGCATCCCCGAGAGTAGTTCGAGGTTCCGCGCAATGGCATCCACGCGCTCAGTTAGTTTGTCGAATCTCTCTTCCGGTGTCATGCACACAATTTAATACGTGCAGGCACGTATGCGAGAGGATTCTTGCTTGCATGTATAACTTTTTTGTGGCATAGTGCGCTCATGGCGGAACTGACGGCGCGCGAAATGGCAAGCCTCGGCGGGAAAGCCCGCGCCAAGAAACTTACTGCCGAGCAACGTTCGGAAGCCGCACGGAAGGCCGTGCAAGCCCGCTGGCAGAAAGCTCTCACCCAACTCGAAAAGAAGATCGAAAAACATGATCGGGCCGCTCGCCGCGCCGCCCAAGCCCGCTCCCAGAGAGCCAAGCAGAAGAAGGAATCGAAGTGAGCAACTTTGCGCAAGGCGCGAAACCCGATGTTGAAATCGAACCGTCATCCAATCCGAATCCGTCACCGCGTCCCCTTACAGGCTGACCACCAGCAACCCTGGCATGCCTGTGGGAAACGAGGAGAGAGAAGCGGTGGTAAATTCTGTGTAGCCATGACGACCTCCTATGAAGGTCGGGTGTGGTTAGCTCTCAGTGCTGTGTTGCAAGCACGCGCTGAGGACGCTTAAGTCTATTGCGGGCGATTCCCCTCCTCAAGATCAGTGATGCGCTGTTCGTGACCTTCGACTGCGTGAAGCAAACGTGCGGTGCCGAGTGCGATCTCTTTCACCAGCGCCGTAAGATCGCGCATGTCTGGGTGAGCAACTGAACGCTCTGGGTTAGGGCCTCGTGCCGCTCAGCTAATCGGTCAAGTCTTTCATCGGAGAGCCTCAGCGTATCGTTATCGTGGAGCCCGTCTTCGAGCCGGTTCCACAGCGCCAACCGAAAGTAGACCAACCGGCCGTCGAAGAACCGGAAGGAAGGAGCGGACGTTATGAGTAATTAAATGAAGCACATTTTGGTTGTACTGCTTGCCCTCGCCGTGCCAAGTCTGGCGCAGGAGCCAGCCGCTTCTCAACAGAAACCATGAAGACAGAACGGCAGGAATGCGCTTCTTTTCTGACGTGAATGCCGCAAGCGTTGGAGTGCTGCTACAAACAGTGGATGCGTAGTTTAAGGCGGGAACGCGCAAATTTGTAATTTTCATGTCATCCGGCGGCGGCGATGTTCTCAGTGGATTCATGGCAGAAAACTATTTAAACGGACTTCCGATTGAAGTAACCTTTTTCAACGTCGGCAACGTGGATTCTTCTGCCTCGGTGATCTATTGCGCTGGCTCCAAGCGGTACGCCGTGCCGGAGGCGCGATTCATAATCCATGAAGTCTCACTCACATTTACTGCGAATGGCCAGTACCCCGCGCACGATGTCAGCGCACTGGTCTGAGCACCTTCAACTGTCAGGCGGGCGCAGTAGCGAGCCAAAAATGAATGCAATCGGGCAAGAGCAGAAGGCCGCCAGTCCTTGGCTACCGAAAAGAAGAAAACTGGACGCCGCTATTCGACGGTCACTGACTTCGCCAGATTCCTGGGCTGATCTACGTCGCATCCGCGGCGCACCGCGATGTGATAAGCCAATAACTGTAGCGGCACGATTTCGAGAATCGGCAAGAGTTCTTCCGGCGCAGCGGGGACGTACAAGACGTGATCGGCGGCTTCTGTCATTGCTTGGTCGTCCTCGGTGGCCAGCGCAATCACAACTCCCGACCGCGCCTTCACCTCTTTTAGATTCGACATCGTCTTTTCGTAGCGCAGGGTCGACCCCGGATTGTTGGCGTCTCGCGTAGCCACCATAACAACCGGAAGATTCTCATCGATCAATGCGTTCGGGCCGTGCTTCATTTCGCCCGCGGGATATCCCTCCGCATGAATGTAGGAGATTTCCTTCAGCTTGAGCGCGCCTTCGAGCGCGATGGGATAGTGAATGCCCCGGCCAAGAAAAAGAAAATCCTGTGCGCGCTGGAAGCGTCTGGCCAGTTCTTCACATTTTTCCTCGTGCGTAAGAATGCTTTCCAGCTTGGCCGGGATGAGCGTAAGCGCTCCGGCCGCGGCACGAGTCTGGGCGGTCGTCATCGCTCCGCGCACCTGTGCCAGGTAGAGGGCGAAGAGATAAAGAGCGGTAAGCTGGCAGGTGAAAGCTTTGGTCGAGGCCACTCCAATCTCAGGGCCGGCGTGAGTGTAGATGGTTCCTGCAGCTTCGCGCGTAATCATCGAACCGACAACATTGCATATCGCCAGAGTCTTCGAGCCTTTCGCTTTGGCTTCGCGCTGGGCGGCGATCGTATCGGCCGTTTCGCCCGATTGCGAGATGACCAGTGTTATGGTGTCGGAACTGACAATGGGATCGCGATAGCGCCATTCGCTGCCGTAGTCGACTTCGACGGAGACGCGAGCCAGACTTTCGATCATGAATTTCCCGGCCAGCCCGGCATGCCAGCTCGTGCCACAGGCAACGATGTTAATTTTTTGGGCGACGCGGAACTCAGCCTCGCTGATTTGCATTTCGTCCAAAAAAATCTGACCGCTGTCAAGCGAAACCCGCCCCAACGTGGTATCGCGAACCGCGCGCGGCTGCTCATAAATTTCCTTGAGCATGAAATGCTTAAAGCCGCCCTTTTCCGCCATGATCGGGTCCCAGCTGACGTGCTGCACCGGGCGCCGAACTGGCCGGCCATCAAAATCGGTGAGCTGCACGCCCTCGGGAGCAACAACGGCTAGATCGCCGTCGGCGAGAAAGAAAATGTCGCGCGTATGATAGAGGATGGCGGGAACGTCAGAAGCAACAAAATACTCATCGTTGCCCAAGCCGACGACCAAAGGCGGCCCATTCCGCGCGGCGACGATTTTGTTCGCGTCATCGACTGCAATCACGCCCAGCGCAAAAACCCCGCTCAGTTCTTTCACCGTACGACCGACCGCTTCTTCGAGAGACGGACGGTGCCCGTTTCCGGTCTTGAACAGATGTTTCTCGATCAGGTGGGCGATTACTTCCGTATCGGTTTCGGTCGTGAATTTGTGGCCCTCCTCACTCAGTTTCTTCTTCAGACTGAGATAGTTCTCAACGATTCCGTTGTGAACAACCACGATTTTGCCTGTACAGTCGCGGTGAGGATGAGCATTCTCCTCGGTCGGCCGGCCGTGAGTGGCCCAGCGGGTATGCCCGATGCCGTAAGTGCCGTGAAGCGGCTTAAGGCGGATCGCCTCTTCCAAATTTCGCAGCTTGCCCTGGGCGCGGCGGAGTTGCAAGTGGTCTCCGTTGCCAGCCACGGCGATTCCAGCCGAATCATATCCCCGGTATTCTAGGCGCCTCAGGCCCTCGAGAATGACGGGAACAACCTCTTTCTTTCCCACATAACCAACGATCCCACACATACGCGAACCCCGACTATCAGTCCGACAGAGAGCAGCGAAATTCTTCAATGACCGGATTGGTGAGCACTTCGCGGGCAATCTTCTCCACCTCAGATTGCGCCGCTTCGCGGCTCAACCCTCGGTCGAGCGTAAGTTCGAAGTACTTCCCCTGCCGAACTTCTTCCAGGCTTTTGTAGCCCATTTTCTTCAGCGCACCATGAATCGTTTTCCCTTGGGGGTCGAGAACACTGGGTTTCAGCGACACGTAAACGTAGGCTTTCATGACAATGGGGAAATTATACGGCACCGCCTCGCCATCGCGATGCCGCGTTGGTTTGGCGGCTGCACGGCGATTAGCCCAGCCGATTGATCTGCTCGTCAAGTTCGCTGAGGGCTTGTTCGAGAATCTTTCGGTAGCGGGGATTTTCTGCCGCGTGAATCTGCTCCAAAACCCGCCTGCGCGAGAGTTTCAGACCTTCTTTATGAGCTTCGGCCTTTCTCTGTTCAGCGGTCAAAGAACGCCCGGGAACTGGAGCAGACGTGGCATCTTCCTGCTGCTGTTCAATCGACTTGCTTTCCCAGCCACGCGCCATCGCTTGATTATAGACGCACAAAATCACGCGCCAGCGATCATGAGATGTTAGGAAAAACGAAAGGGGTCGGGCGATTGAATAAATCGGCTTGCGCTCCGGCGTATAACTGGCCCCAGAACGGCGCTCGGTTGGCCACTCGTTTCCGGGGGGGGCGGAACCCGAGGCGTGTTGTTGATGTACCCCTTGCTCGTCTGGCGCGATCGGCGACTCCAGGATCCAAACAAGCTTCCCCACAGCTGCCTGAACCTAAAGCCCGAACAATTCCCGCAGGCGTTTGGTTTGAGCGCGGCTAACAGGAATTTCACTTTGCCTTTTATCATCCATGCGTAGCTGATAAGAACTCTTGAACCACGGCACAACCTCGCGGATGCGGTTGATATTCACCAGATAAGAGCGATGGGCGCGCCAGAACACTGCCGGATCCAGACTGTCGAGCAGTTCTTCCAAGGTCCGGCAGTTCGAGTGCCCCTCCATCCCCGAAGCCCCGGCCGTCACCACCGTGATCACTCCATCCTCAATCGACGCATAGCAAATGTCTTTCTGGTCGACCAGGAACATCCGTCCCGCAGCCTTGAGCAAGGTCTTTGAGCTTTGTGTTTTCGGCGACTGCAGCATGCGCACCAGATTTTCGATTTTCTCCGCCGGTAACTCCCCCGCTTCCTGCTGGGTCCGGGCCTTCTGCACCGCCTGCGCCACGCGTTTCTTATCGAAGGGCTTCAGAAGATAATCGACCGCATTGACCTCGAAAGCTTTGACCGCGTACTGGTCGAATGCCGTCGCGAAAACGATCTTGGGAAGCCGTATTTTCTTGTCCACCAGCCTCTTGATGACTGCGAAACCATCCAGCCCGGGCATCTGCACATCCAGAAAGACTAGGTCTGGATTTTTTTCTTTGATCAAGTTGACGGCTTCGAGCCCGTTTTTCCCTTGCGCGACCACATTGATCTCGCCGGCGTTTTTGAGAAGATAGGCAAGTTCGTCGCGGGCAAGCTGCT
>JASHRB010000722.1 GCA_030037575.1 Candidatus Sulfotelmatobacter sp.
ACATCGCGCGCCTGTTCGACAAAATTCTTAACGAATCGGAGTAATCAAGCGGTTATGGGTAAAGGCAACGGAAAATCAGAAGCATTGGATTTGGAACACGAACTTCCTCCCTCATCGGGTGACAGGGATGAAAATCCGGTGCAGCCCTCGTCAACTCCGGAGGTTTCCTCGGCCAACGCAGAACTGCAAAAAATAAAGGCCGAACGAGACGCACTGCTCGATCGATTGGCGCGCGCGCAGGCTGAGTTCGAAAATGCACGCCGCCGCGCCAGCAAAGAGCAACAGGATTATCGTGACTACGCGGTTTCCGAAGCGGTGAAAGCCTTGTTGCCGGTGTTCGACAGTCTGGAGCGCGCCCTCCAGGTGAAATCCGACGGCGCGGAATTTCGCAGCGGAGTCGAGCTGATCCACAAGCAACTGCAAGCCGCGTTGGGAAAGCTTTCCGTGCAGCAGATCGCGGCCAAAGGCGAACCCTTCGATCCTCGTTATCACGAGGCTATCGAAATGGTTGAGACCCACGAAATCCCCGACCATCAAGTCATCGAGGAACTGCAGCGCGGGTATAAGTTCAAGGACCGCTTGCTTCGTCCGGCCATGGTGAAAGTCGCGAAAAATCCGGGGAAGTAAATCATCATCGCGGTCGCCGCTCGAGGCATCATCGACCACCGAAGACCAACCGACAACGACGATTACATAAAGAAAGGCTGTTATTCTGGCCACCAACGCAAAACGCGATTATTACGAAATTCTCGGCGTAAGCCGCAGCGTCACCGAAGTTGAGCTGAAAAGCGCTTATCGCAAGCTCGCCATGCAGTGGCACCCAGACCGCAATCCGAATAATCCCGACGCGGAAGAGCGTTTCAAAGAAGTCACCGAAGCTTACGCCGTTCTTGCCGACTCGGAAAAACGATCTCTCTATGACCGCTATGGCCACGCCGGAGTTGGTGGCGCGGCCGGAGGAGGCGTGGGTTTCGATGCTTCCGCATTCCAAGACCTAGGCGATATTTTCGGAGAGTTCTTCGGCTTCGGCGATGCCTTCGGCTCGGGCGGCCGCCGCCGCAACCGCGTTCAGCGCGGCGCCGATCTGCGCGAAGATTTGACCATCGAATTCGAAGAAGCCGCCTTCGGCACCGAGACTCGGGTCAATGTTCGCCGTCACGAAGCTTGCGAACAATGCCACGGCTCCGGAGCCGCTGCCGGCAAAGGCCCCGCCACCTGCCGCTCCTGCAACGGCCGTGGTCAGGTGCGCTATCAGCAAGGGTTTTTCAGCATCGCGCGAACTTGTCCCACGTGTCAGGGAACGGGTAACGTCATCGCCGATCCATGCCCAAAGTGCAAAGGCCAGGGCCGCGTCTTGCGTCAACGCGAAGTCGAAGCCAAAATTCCCGCCGGAGTGGAAGACGGCACGCGCATCCGCTTTGCCGGCGGCGGCGAGGCCGGCCCTAACGGCGGTCCCGCCGGCGATCTCTACGTGGTGCTCCACGTCAAGGAGCATCCCTTCTTCGTGCGCGAAGGCAACGACCTCCACTGCGTGGTTCCCGTTTCCATCACGCAGGCAGCCATGGGCGCGGAAATTTGCGTGCCCACCCTCGAGGGCGAACACACGCTCAAGGTTCCTGACGGCACTCAGTCGGGCACCACGTTTCGTGTTCGCAACAAAGGCATTCCCGTTCTCAATGGCCACGGCAAAGGCGATTTGTACGTCGAAGTTCGCGTGCAGATTCCCACCAGGCTGAACAAGCGCCAGAAAGAATTGCTGCAGGAGCTCGAAGGCACCACGCAGGTCGATAACCAACCGGTGATGCGGTCACTGCTGGGCAAAGTCAAAGACATGTTCGGATAAACACAGTTTTCGGTTGCCGGTGGTCGGTTGCCAGTCTCATGCGGTGATCCAACACTTTTCGACGTCCTTCGCGCCGGTTTTTCTCCTTGACTCGATCTGCTGTCTGTACGACCTTAACGGAGAACCGCCCCGTGACTCGCCGCCGCTGGATCGCCGACGAAGTTTCCGACAATCGCGCCGCCCTCATTGGCGATCACGCGGACCATCTCGTGCGCATCCTTCGGGCCCGCGTGGGGCAGGAGTTCGATATCGCGACAGGCTCGGCTGTGCGTCGGGGGCGGATAGCCTCGCTCACCGGCAAGCGCGTTGAGTTTGAACTGGGAGAAGAAATCCCAACTGGGTCCTCCATCGAAATCACGCTCGTTCTTTCTATCTTCAAATTCGACCGCCTGGAGTGGGCGATCGAAAAATGCACCGAGTTGGGAGTGTCGCGTATTTTGCCGGTCATCGCCGGCCGGACCGATACTCGCCTCGCCGCCGCATCCGCAAAGCGAAGAGATCGTTGGCAGCGTATTGCCCGGCAGGCGGCCGAACAATCGCGCCGTACCAGTTCGCCGGAAATTGCACAACCGGCGAAACTTTCCGACGTTCTGAATCTGGAATCGTCCGCGCGCATCGTTCTGTCGGAAAACCAAGAGCCCGCGCCCATAAGAGATGTTTTGCTCAATGCGGCCAACCAGGCCCCGGCGAGCGCCGCCAAGAAAGACCCCCGGCAGTCGATCGACTCCATTGCTCTCGCCCTCGGCCCGGAAGGTGGCTGGACGGAAGGCGAATTGCAGTTATTTCTCCGCGCCGGATGGATTTTCGCATCCCTCGGCACTGCCATCCTTCGCGCTGAAACCGCCGCCATCGCCGCCACGGCGATCGTCGCGGCCTATCGGTGATATTCTGGCGCTCAGTGTCCCCTGCCAAGTCCAGATCCGCCCCGTTTGCCGCCGACGACCGCCAGCGCGAGGCCATCGAACACGTTCATGGGCCAATGCTGGTCATCGCCGGCGCGGGCACGGGCAAGACGTCGGTTCTCATTCAGCGCATTGCTCGCCTCATCGAGCAGGGGCACGCCCGGCCGGACGAAATTCTCGCGCTCACTTACACGGTTGCCGCCGCCGCCGAAATGCGCGACCGCCTGCGCGCCTTGCTGGGCAAGAAAATTCGCTGCACAACCTTTCACGACTTTTGCTTCGATCTGCTCAAGCGCGCGGGAAAAGATTTTGGCGTGCTCGAGGAGAACGATCTTTGGATCCATCTTCGCAAGCGAATTCCCGAACTGCATCTCGAACACTACGTTCGCGCCGCCAATGTGGGCCAGTTCCTCACCGACTTGCTCGACTTTCTCAGCCGCTGCCACGATGAATTGTTGACGCCCGAAACCTACGCAAACTACGTCACGAAACTCGAACGCGGCGAATTGGCAATTCCTCGCGTCGCAAAATCAAAAGACCAACTGAGCGATGACGAAGTGCTCGGCCGCTGCCGCGAAATCTCCCGCGTGTACGCTCTTACCGAGCAGTGGCTGCTCGAAGAAAACCTCGGCACGTTTGGCCACATGATGACGCGTGCTTACGCTCTCCTGATGCGTGACGAAACTCTGCTCGCAGCCGAACGGGCTCGCTCGCCCTTCATCCTGGTCGACGAATTTCAGGATGCCAACACTGCCCAGATCAAAATTCTTGCAGCGCTTGCTGGCGAAAGCGCCAACCTTTTCGGCGTCGGCGATCCCGATCAGGCCATCTACCGCTTCCGCGGAGCCTCCAGCGCCGCCTTTCAGCTTTTTGGCCGCTACTTTTCGCAAACCAAGCTGGTGGTCCTCGGCAAGAACCGCCGCTCCACCACTGCAATTCTTCAATGCGCCTTCGCCGTCATCGACAAAAATCCACCCGTTTTTTCATCCACCGATCACACTTCTTATCGCCGTTCTCCGTTGCAGTCCGCGCGCGACCAGGACGCCAAGAAATCTGAAGCAATGATTCTCAGCTCTCCGGTTGATGCCGTCTCGTTTCCCGCCAAAGAGGCAGAAGCCTCGGACATCGTCCGTACCATCGAAGGAATAAGGCGCACCACGCATTGCCAATGGAAAGATTTCGGCATCCTTTACCGCACGCACAGTCACCGCGACGAACTGGCCCATGAACTCGCCGACCGTAATATTCCATTCAACATCGAAAACATGGACGTCAGCGACACGCCCGAGGTGCGTGATCTGTTTGCCTGCGCCGCAGTCGTTGTCGATGTTGGCTCGGACGCAAGTCTTTTTCGCGTCGCCGCCCTGCCGCAATTCGATGTCGACCCCGAACAACTCAGGTCCGCGCTGCGCGCCATCGCCGGCCAGTCGAAGGAAGGCACAGCCGTTCCGCTGGCTTCAGTCCTGGGCACCGTTTCCGGCGGCCACGATGTGCTCGACTGTGTGCGCCGGGCGCGGGACGACGTCTCGCGGCAAAATGCAAAGACCCGTGTTGCCCTCGAATTGATAGCCAAACTATTCGGCAGCGGGGTGAAATCTGCAGCCGTGCAAACGGCGCTGAAATTTGCCGCTGAGTGGGAAAACAAGCCGACCACAAAAAGCAAAGAACTGGGCGAGTGGCTGGAGTACCTGCAATACTTTCGCGAGGCCGGGGGGGCGATCGCAATGACTGCGAATGCCAACGAAGATGCCGTCCGGCTTATGACCGTTCATGGCGGCAAGGGCCTGGAATTCAGCCACGTTTTTGTCCTGCGCGCGACCACGCCTTCGTTTCCCGCGTCTTATCGCGAAACGTTGGTCGAGTTTCCCGAAGCGCTGCGCGATCCCGACTCTGCCTCCGCAGGCGACGACAAGACGCTGCACGACCAGGAAGAGCGCCGGCTTTTCTACGTCGCCATGACTCGCGCCAAAGATACGCTGCATATCTACGGCAAGCGCGGCATCGGCCGCGACAAAACGCCTGCTGGCATGATGCGCGAGATGATCTCAAATTCCCGGCTTCAACCCTATCTCCGCGCCCGTGCAGCTCTGCCATCGCAGCCCGAGTTGATCGATCTCGCAGCCGCTGCGGATGCTCACCCTGCCGAGTCGCGCCTGGCTGCCTGGCTTGCCCTGCCCGCAGTCGGCGACCTGGGCGCTCGCCTCAGCGCCAGCGCCGTAGAAACCTATGAGACGTGCCCGTTGCAGTTCAAGCTGGAGCGCGAATGGAGGCTCTCGCGCGAACTTCACGCGGCCGCCCAATATGGCGCCGCCATGCACCGTGTGCTCCGGACTTATTTCGATTCCATTCGCCTGGGCCGTCCGAAAAGCGATGACGAGTTGCTGAAAATCTTCTGCGATGATTTGGCCGCCTGCGGACTGGAGGACGATTATCAGCGGGAACTTTACCGGCAGCAGGGAACTCAGCAGTTGGAGGATTTTCTGGCGGCGTCGCATGTCTCTCTTCCGCCTCAGGTGCTGCATACCGAAGAATGGTTTGAAGTGCAAGTCGCGGGAACAAAAGTTGCCGGGCGCATCGATCGACTGGATCGTTCCGCCGACGGCCGGGTCAACATCGTCGACTACAAAACCGGCAAAGCTCGCTCGCAGCAAGAGGCGGATGAGAGTTTGCAACTTTCCATCTATGCCCTGGCCGCGCAAGAGAAGTGGGGATATCGCGTCGGCGATCTGGCGTTTTACAACCTCCAAGGCAATGTGGCGGTGATGTCGAAGCGTACCGACTTTCAACTCGAGGAGGCCCGCGCACGCGTGCTCGATGCTGCGCGCGGCATCGCCAATGGAAACTTCGAGCCCAAACTTGGCTTTCACTGCTCGTTCTGCGCCTTCCGCGGATTATGCCCCGCGCGCGAAAAGCGCATTCCGCATTCGCTTGCTCCTGCTCCCGCCGAACTGGACCCTCTTGATTGATCTTGCGCCGCGCAGCACGTGCTGCGGCCTGCCTGTCGGCCCCGAGAACGAACACTTCCGCGCAAAAAGTTCGCGCCCAAAAAACTTTGGGGACGCTTGGCGCGTCCCCGTAGCGACTGAAAATCAACTTCTTAATGCTTCTTTTTCTTCTTTGCCTTTTTTTTGGTTGCCATTGTTTCTATTCTCCCTTCCATTGTTCATGGAAATTTCTGCAACGAATGTTTTGTTGCAACTTATTGATTGTATAGAGTCAATGAAAAACGAAGTCAAGAAAAAAATGAACGCGATGTAGCTTGCGATGCTGTACCAAAGTCACAGGAACAGCAATAGTCAAGAACAAAATTCAATCGCTGCACAAAAAATTTTCTCGCCGCGCCAGCCACGGACCGATCAATCTCTCTCCCGTCTGCTGCTCAGTGTTGCATGCGCCAGGTTTCGGCCTTGCACCTGCGAAGCCAAGCGCCGGGTTCTCGGAAGGCCATCGTTTTCTTTCACCGCGCATCTATAATCAAAGTTGCGAATCTTCGCGGGAGCACCATCCATGGCGGCTTTCGAGGACGTGGTCATCATTTCTGGTTGTCGAACTCCAGTAGGAAAATTTCAGGGTAGTCTGAGCGATCTCGGCGCTCCCCAGTTGGGCGCAATCGTGGTGCGCGAAGCCGTCCAGCGTGCGGGATTGAATTCCGATCAGGTCGATGAGTGCATCATGGGCAACGTTCTCCCCGCCGGCCTCGGGCAAAATCCTGCGCGGCAGGCCGCAATCTTCGCAGGATTGTCTCCGGCAACAGGTGCCATGACAATCAACAAGGTCTGCGGCTCCGGATTGAAAGCCGTCGCACTTGCGGCGCAGGCGGTGCAAACCGGAAACAGTTCCATCGTCGTCGCCGGTGGCATGGAGTCGATGACCAACGCTCCTTATTTGCTTCCACAAGCTCGCAAAGGATATCGCCTCGGCAACGGTCAGGTGATCGATTCGATGGTTCACGACGGATTGTGGGATGTCTACCACGACTATCACATGGGCATCACCGGCGAAAACGTTGCGGAAAAATACGGCATCACTCGCGAACAGCAGGATGAGTTCGCCGTCGACTCGCATCGCAAAGCCGTCGCCGCCATGAAACAGTGCCACTTCAAATCGCAGATCGTGCCCGTCGAACTTCCCGCGAAAAAGAAAGGCGCGGCTCCTACGCTCTTCGATCGCGACGAATGCCCTCGCGAAGACACGACCGTCGAAACTCTTCGCGCATTAAAACCTGCGTTCAAAAAAGACGGCACCGTCACCGCCGGTAACGCTCCCGGAGTGAACGACGGCGCCGCCGCGGTTGTGGTCACCGGGACGAATCGTGCCCGTGAACTGGGCGCTCCACCGATGGTTCGCATCGTTGCCCAGGCGACAAGCGGCGTCGAACCCCAATGGGTCATGATGGCGCCAGTGGATGCGGTAAAAAAGATCTACGAAAAAACCGGATGGACAAAGGACGATGTCGATCTCTACGAACTCAACGAGGCGTTCTCCGTGCAGGCGCTCGGAGTCACGCGCGAGCTTGGCCTCGATCTAAACAAAGTGAACGTGAACGGAGGAGCCGTTGCCATCGGCCATCCCATCGGAGCGAGCGGTGCTCGCGTACTCGTGACCTTAATTTACGAGATGGCTCGTCGCGATGTGAAGCGCGGCATCGCGGCGCTGTGTCTTGGCGGTGGCAATGCGGTTGCTATGGCGGTGGAGAGACCATAGAAAACGCGTGAGATCGGCAGACGGTTAGCTTGCGGCGCCGGCCGCCGCTTTGCGCAGTGTGACGGTAAACACCGCGCCACCGCCCGGTGCATTCGCGGCTTCGATCGTGCCGTTGTGTTCCTTCATCACAGATTTGCAAATACTCAAGCCTAAGCCGGTTCCACGCCCAGGTCGCTTGGTCGTGTAAAAAGGATCGAAGATGTTCGCCAAAACATCCGCCGGAATGCCGGGGCCATCGTCCTGAAAGCTCGCCGAAATCGTTTCTCCGCCGTCGCTCAAGCGTATGCGCAAAGTTCCGCGGTCGCGGCCCTCGCGAATCGCCTGCTCCGCATTCAGAATTAAATTGAGAAAAACCTGCATCAGTTGGTGCGGATCGCCGCTCACATAAGGCAATCCGGGCTCAGCAAGAAAGTCCACCGTAATGCTATTTTTGCGCAGCGAGTAGGAGTGCAGATTCAGCGTTCGCTCCACAACTTCGCCGAGATTCACTCGAGTTTTTTCCGCCGCCGGCGGACTCGAGAAATACGTCAAGTTGTGCACAATGTCCGCCGCCCTTCGCGCCTGCTGCTGCAATATGGCGATCTGCTTGCGCGCCGCGTCGGTCGACTGGCCATCCTGCAGCAATTCGCTCACTCCCAGAATGCTGGTCAGCGGATTGTTAAGTTCGTGGGCAACTCCGCCGATCATCGCGCCCATCGCAGCCAAGCGCTCGCTTTGCACGATCTGCTGTTCGAGCTTCCTTTCTACGGTGATGTCGCGCACCGAAAAAATCACTCCGCCCAGCTTCGAGTCGGCGTCGAAAAACTGGCTGGCCGAAGCCCGCATGGTGCGCCAGCTCCCATCCCGATGTCGGGCGCTGAATTCCGCCGATCCGAAGGCTTTCGCACTCGAAGCCACTTCCCGGTAAAGCACCGCCAGTTCCGAGGAGTGATCTTCGGTGGCAGAAATTTTCTTTCCCAGCAGATCCGCCGGTTCGTAGCCCAACAGGTCGCGCACACGTGCGCTGACAAATGTGTAACACTCTTCCAAATCGACCACGAGGATAAGGTCGGGAAAACTGTCCAGCAATCTGCGGCGGAATTCCTCCTGTTGCAGCAACTGCCGTTCGAGTTTCCGCCTCTCCGTTATGTTGACCAAGGTTCCTTGATAGCGGATCAGTTTGCCCGAAGGGTCCCAAACCGCTCGCGACGATTCCAAAAAGGTGGCTGCGGTTCCGT
>JASHRB010000723.1 GCA_030037575.1 Candidatus Sulfotelmatobacter sp.
GAGCCGGATGCCCGGGCAGTAGAAAAAATCCTCCAATTTCATGACTAGCAGTGAACCCGATTCCCAGAGGTTCGAGGCCCTCAGCCGCGAACTCCTGGAGAAGGGAATCACGCTACGCTTCGAAGCGCGCGGAGCGAGCATGTCTCCCACAATTCGCGACGGCGAGATCGTCCACGTTACTGCCGTAATTATTACCAAATTAGGCGAGGGAGATATTGTCTTAACGAAAGGCGATAAGCGGTTTCTAATTCACCGGCTCGTGGTTGCCAATCATGATGAGGACGTTTTCATCACGCGCGGCGATTGCAGCGGGCAAGACGATCCGCCGGTGGGGCGCGCGCAGATTCTGGGCCTGGCTGTCGCCAAAGAGCTGCGCATCGGGAAACGAATTGTGCGGATGAAATTGACAGGATTGAGCGGCAAACTGTTGCTCGCATACGAGCGTGGACGTTCGCTCGCCGGCACGGTCCTGGGCAAAGTCGGATTACGAAGGTCATCCTCCGGATCGCGCAAATTGCCGCCGGGTTCGAATCTTTTCGCTCTCATCGGCGTTTTGCTGCTGCTGGTTTCCCTACATTCTGCAGCACAGGTCGCGGTCGATACCGACCCAAGCACCAGCACCTCAGCCGATCTGACCGGACCGGGTACGCAGACGCTCACTTTTGATCACACCACATCAACCACGGCCGATCGCGCTTTGTTGGTTGGCGTGTCCATGGATATCGCAAACAGCCCGGCGGCCGCCGTAACCGGTATCACTTACGACGGCACCGCGCTGACCTTGGTCGGGGCGCAGAATGACAGCTCAAACACGCGCCGAATCGAACAGTGGTACCTGCTCAATCCGGCGTCGGGAACGAATCTGCCCGTCATTGTTTCGATCAGCGTTCCAACGGCGGCGACCGTTGGCGTTGTGGCCGGAGCGACTGTATTCACCGATGTTGATCAAAACGTGCCGCTTGGAACCTTTGTTTCAGCCGGCGGTGAAGAAGCTGGCTGCGTAGCCAGCACGGCCACGGGCGACTATCAATGCAACTCGGGCGTGACCGCGCCCAGCGTGGTCAACGGAATGGTGTTCGACACGCTGGCGGTCGGAGTGGGGACCATTACCGTCGAGGGTCCACAGGTTCAGCAGTGGAACGTGACCTCGGGAACTCCAATCGCGACCGAAGACGTCATCGGGACAGCCAGCACCAGATCGGGTGCGCCCAGCGTGCCGGTCGCGGAATATTTCAATAACGCACTCAACCTGACTTCGGTGGCGGCGACAACCGTTACTTTGACTTTGACTGCGGCTGGTGCGGCCGCCGGTGGCGACACGGTTTACACCGGAACCATCACCGGCGGCGCCGGCAATGCCTACGTCGGCGATAGTGTCACGGTCGCCGGGTTCACCAACGCCGATGACAACGGCACGTTCACTTGCACCGCATCCACGGCCACAACCATAACGCTCAACAACGCGAACGGAGTGGCGCAAACGCACGCCGGAACGGCGACCGTCACGACCGCCACTGTTTATACCGGAACGATCACCGGAGGAAGCGGCAACGGTTACCTCGGTGACAGTTTTGTCATCGCCGGCTTTACCGATGCCGCCGATAACGGCACGTTCACCGCGACTGCATCGACCGCAACTACACTGACGGTCAACAACACGGCCGGAGTCGCGCAGACGCACGCGGCCACCGCAACGACGAACAACACGTTTAACTGGGCGCAGGGGGCAATCTCGGTCAACCCGAGCGTTGCCGATATCGGAGTGACCACCAGCGTCGGCAGCGCGGTTTTCCTAGGGCAGAGCACCACCTACACCATTACTGTCTTTAACAACGGCACTTCCGGCGCCATTGGGGTCACGCTTTCCGACCAGTTGGCTGCGGGAATGACACTAAACAGCGTTACGCCCAGCACCGGCAGTTGTGTTACGACAACGAACCCGATTACCTGCAGCTTCGGCAATATGAACAGCGGTGCCAACGTCACGGTAACCGTGGTTGAAACCGCAACCACTTCCGGGTCTTATGCCAATACCGCAACGGTCAGCGATTCCGCCACCAGCCCGCCTGACCCGAACACGGGAAACAATTCATTTACCGCCGTAGCCACGGTGCAGTCGTCTTCATGCGCGAATGTCTCACAGGCGGGTCCGGCGAGCAGTTCGCTGACCGGCGTGATCAACACGTATTATCCCGGAACGGCAAGCGTGGCTGCCGGCGCCACCACCATAACTCTGGGCGCGGCTACCGGCGGTCCAGGAGGAACGCCCACTGCGATTGCCTCGGGAAATCTTCTGCTCGTCATCCAGATGCAGGACGCGAGCATCAGCACCCTCGACACGGTTGCCTATGGCAACAACAGCACAGGCCAGGGTTTCACGGCTCTGAACAATGCCGGCAATTATGAGTTCGTGACCGCGGCCAGCGCTGTGCCGGTGACGGGAGGCACGTTAACCCTTACTGGGTCGGGCGGAGGTGGTGGTCTGGTATTTGGATACGACGCCACGTCAGCCACAGGAACAAAGGGCCAGGCCACTTATCAGGTCATCCTGGTTCCGCAATACACAACCGCAACTTTGGCCACCACCGGCTTGACCGCAGAAGCGTGGAACGGATCGACTGGCGGCGTATTGGCGCTCGACACTTCTGACACTTTAACCCTCAACGGCGCCACCGTGGTCATGGACGGAATGGGGTTCCGCGGCGGCGCGGGATTACAGTTGAGCGGCGTGCCTGCCACACCTCCTCCTACGGCCCCGACCAGCACCGACTTCCAGCAGCCCGCGCCGGCCACGTATACAGGGACGGCCGTGGGGTCAACCGGAAACGGCGAGGCTGGCTGGGATGGATCCAAAGGCGAGGGCGTCGCCGGAACTCCCGCGTGGCTGGAGGAATCGGTTAGCGGAACTT
>JASHRB010000724.1 GCA_030037575.1 Candidatus Sulfotelmatobacter sp.
GCGATGTTGGCGTAGTCCGAATTTGTCCAGTGGTATTCGAGCTTCAGAAAAGGAGCGAGCAAAGATAGTGTCTGGCGGTCAATGTAGTTGATGACGGTGGAAGCGAACAGCATGCCGCCGATCCACCAACGCAGAGACGGAATCGGTTTCCGGAGGTTCGCCATCGGGGAGGGTCGCTTAGACCGTTACGCCCACGATCGCCTGAAAATCCCTGGTCAACGCATTCTGCAAGGCCGGATCGAGCAGAGAGGCGGAGTTTTTGTCCAGATACAGGGTGGCGTTGCCATGCCTTCGCAGAATGGATGCGGGCGCCATAGGGCTGATCTCTCCCTGGAGGCACGCCTTGATCGCCTGCGCCTTGCGGCGGTCGGGGACGACCGCAAGGATTTCTTTGGCCTTGAGAATTTGCTGCGCCGACATCGAGATCGCTTGCTTTGGCACCTGCGAAACATCGCTGAACCAGGCTTCTCCAACCTGTTGCCGGCGACAAGCTTCGTCAAGATCGACGATGAGATACGGCTCGTCAGTTGTGAAGTCTGCGGGCGGGTCATTGAAAGCGATGTGGCCATTTTCTCCGATCCCCAGGAAGGCAATATCAATGGGCGCTGATGCCAATCGCGCGCCCACTTGGCGAACCACCGTCGAGGGATCAGGCGCGTCGCCATCGAGCAAGTAATATCGGCTGATCCCGGTTTTTTGCACCAGCTGCTCCATGAGCATCTTGCGGAAGCTTCCGGGATGGGTGATGGGCAAACCGATGTATTCATCGAGGTGGAACAGTTCGATATGGCGCCAGTCGATGTCAGGCGCGGCGGTCAGGGCGTTGAGGAACTCGAATTGAGAAGCCGCGGTTGCGGCAATCACGCGTGCCTCACCTTTGTCTAGTATCGCTCGCCGAATGGCGGCGGCGGCTTGCTGCGCCGCCGCCGCGCCCAGCGATGCTTTATCATCGAACACTTTCAGCAGCATGTGTTCCTCACTTCTTAAGAATCGTTCTGCCGGCCTTGATCTGCAAAGATAAAGGGGGTAGCATCCACTTTGCTTCTGTGCTCCTAATTAAAACGATTCTCTAACCGGTTGCCAACAAAAAAGTGCAGAGGCTTCGCTGATGGTGGCAGTCCCACTTGCCACACTTTCGGCCTGCAAAAAATTCAGGCAAACACTATGCGTCCCGGTCTTCTTAGACGGCTCCGCCGAAGTTCGCGAACGAATCTGTTGACCCGGGCTAAGATTGGCGGACCGAAAATGGCGATCGCACCAATTTGGTTGTTGGTGCTGAGCTGCGGAGCACTTGGGCAATCCGCGTCGTCGGCGACAATTGGAACGGTTCACATCGATGTGACCCCTGGGCATACTATCAACCGGTTCGACCCCGACAGCGCTCTCGGCAGTTCCATCGATGTGCTGTCGCACTACGACATCGACAAGGTTTACACCCCCCATATTCTTGAGGAGTCGCTCTCCGCAGGTTGGGGACCGATTAGCTATCGCAACAATTCTGAACTGCGCATGGCGGCCTGGCACTGGAATGAGAACGGAACGTGGAGCGATGCGGCACATAAGAGCGGTTATTTTACCGGCAGCACCGAGCTCAAAGAGCCCATCCGCTACATTCTTTCTTACGCTTTGCCACATCGCGGGTTTTCGACCAGCGGGGACCGTCCGCTGCAAGGCCCCAATCTCACCTATTGGAAGAGCAACCCCTATCTCGCCAGCAGATTTACAGGGGAAAGCGACGCACTTCATCCGCAATGGGTAGTGGTCGATCTGCAAGCGGAAAAGCCGGTCGATGCGATACGAATCGCGTGGGCCAGTCCGTATGCAGTGAGCTATCAAGTGGAGTACTGGGTCGGTAAATTAGCTTTGGATTTCGATGCCGGCCCAAAGGGCGAGTGGAAGACGTTCCCCGCCGGCGTAATCAACCACGCGCAAGGCGGAACCGTCAGTTTGAAGCTCGCCGATGCTCCGGTTTCAACGCAATATGTGCGCGTATGGATGAGGGAATCGTCGAACACGTGCGATTTACACGGGGCTGACGATGTCCGCAACTGTGTCGGATACGCCATACAGAGCCTCCGCCTGGGGGCGATCGATTCCAGCGGCGCCTTTGCCGAAGTGGAAAAAACGTTCGACGAAAAACCGACGACTTACTGCACGTCATCGATTGATCCGTGGCACTCCGCGGCAGATGTGGATGACACCGGCGGATACCAGCATAGCGGCTTTGACCTTTTCTTTACCAGCGGACTTACCAACAATCTTCCGGCGATGATTCCGGTCACGATGCTATACGGCACACCCGACGATGCAGCGGCTCAAATTGCCTACCTTGAAAAACGCGACTACCGCATCGGCTATGTCGAACTGGGCGAAGAACCAGATGGCAAGCATGCCATGCCGGAGGATTACGGCGCGTTGTACATCCAGTGGGCCGCGGCCATTCATAAACTCGACCCCGGCCTCAAGCTGGGCGGACCAGTGTTCGAAGGGGTCAACGAAGACATTCGGGTGTGGCCTGACGCACAGGGTCGCACGTCATGGATGGGCCGCTTCGTGGATTACCTGAAGACACATGGGCGGATTTCCGACCTGTCCTTTGTGTCCTTCGAGCATTATCCCTTCGAGCCGTGCACCATCACCTGGGCGACTTTGTACAGCGAACCTGAACTGATCAAGCACATTCTGCAAGTCTGGAGGGACGATGGCGTACCCAAAGAAATTCCGCTGATGGTGACGGAGAATCATTTGGCGGCGGAGCTGACCGGGCCGATGACCACGATTTTTGCGGCGCTCTGGCTGGCCGATACCGTGGGTTCCTTCTTCGCGGGCGGAGGTGCAGCGTTTTATCATTCTCCGATTCAGCCGCAAGGGACCTGGAAGACCTGTCTTGGCTGGTCGTCGTGGTCAAACTTTGTCTCCGATGAGAACTACAACATTAAGGGGTACACATCGCCTTACTTTGCCGCGCACATGATTAATCAGGAATGGGTGCAGCATCGCTCCGGGGCGCATCGCATGGTGCCTGCTTACGCGGACATCAAGGACCGGGAACACAATATCCTGGTCACCTCATATGCGGTTTATCGGCCCGATGGAAATTGGTCGTTGATGCTGGTAAACCGGGACGCAAGCAGTCCACACTCCGTTCGCGTGCAGTTTGAGGACGCCACGAACAAGCGCAGCGAAGGATTTTCCGGGCCCGTCATGCTTGTGACCTTTGGGAGCGAACAGTACGTTTGGATCGATGATGGCCCGAGCAGCCATGCGGATCCGGATCATCCTCCGGTTGCCAGTACGATCACCGCACATTCCAAAACCGTGTTCTGGCTGCCGAAAGCCTCGATCACGGTTCTGAGAGGAAAAACGGCGGTCGGATTTCAGGTCGCACCTTGAGATGGGTTGAGTTGGGCAGGCTTCAGCCAAGATTTCATCCGCCGACCTAAGTAGTCCTGCAGCGCGATAGGGAGGCGAGCCAAACGCGCGATTTTGCCCGCGGTTGTGCAAACAGCGCTTGCGCAACACGACAATCAAACTGCGGCCACTACCCCAGCCCCAGCAAACGAGCCGCTTCATAGACAACAGTCTTACACTTCGAGGGTGATTGGAGACTCGTGCCAAGCGTCGTTGTGAATGCAGAGTATTGCCAAATAAAAAACGTCCCAGATTCGAGATCTGGAACGTAATTTTAAGCAGCACTT
>JASHRB010000725.1 GCA_030037575.1 Candidatus Sulfotelmatobacter sp.
CGCGCCTGGAAATTAAGGTTCCAAGGGGTGGAGGCGCTTCGCATGAACTTTAAGAAAGCTCAACCTGTGCGGATTGTGATCGCCGATGACCATCCGATTTTTCGCGATGGCCTACGCCGGCTGTTGGAAACTGAGCCCGATCTGAAAGTGATCGGCGAAGCGTCGGATGGGGCGGAGGCGGTGAAGCTGGCTCGGCAGCTGAAACCGGACATTATGTTGCTCGATCTGGCCATGCCCAAGCATCCCGGACTCGAAGCCTTGCGGGATTTGGGCGCGGGTACGAATTCGACGCCGGTGCGCGTCATTCTTCTTACCGCGGCCGCGGAAAAAAGCCAGATCGTGGAAGCTCTGCAGCTGGGAGCGCGAGGCGTCGTCTTGAAGGATTCGGCAACGCAGCTCCTGCTGAAGGCAATTCATACCGTCATGTCTGGTGAATATTGGGTCGGCCGCGAGAGTGTGTCGAATCTGGTGCAGTATCTGCGCACGCTGGTTCAATCTTCGAGCGATGAAGCGCGGCAGAAAAAATTTGGTTTAACTCCGCGCGAACTCGAAATTGTGGCGGCCGTGGTCGCGGGGTATTCCAATAAGGAGATCGCCGAGTACTTCAAAATCAGCGAAGATACGGTAAAGCACCACTTGAGTAACATCTTCGATAAGTTGGGGGTATCGACTCGCCTGGAGTTGGCACTGTTCGCCGTTAATCAGTCACTGCCTCTAAAAAGCATTGCCTGACAATTGGTTACAGCTTATATCTAAAGTAATGTCGAATGGCACTTCCGGGCTATTGGCGCAGGTAAGGGGAAAAATTAGGATTGCTCTTGAGGCCAGCCTCGAGACACGAACCGATGCGGTCACCGGGTAGGCGTATTCCTCACAGTCGGGGAAGCAGTCTGAAAAACAAGGTTATACGAAATGGAGCCCCGTGGCACGAATCTTACACAATCTCTGGAGAGATGAGGCCGGTCAAGACATCGCTGAATACGCGGTGATGCTTGCCGTCATTCTGGTCATCGTCGTGGGCACGATTCGCCTCATCGGCTCGAATGCCAACAACGTGTTTTCCAACGTTGCCAGTTCCATCCAATAGTTCGGTAGCCAACCGGAATCCCTTTCCTCTCTGTGGGCGCCCCCGGGGCTGAACGCATGCCCTTGGCGCCCTTCGTTGCCTGGATCAGCAGCGCACAATCTTCGCGTCGCTGATGCCCTTCGTCGCGTTGCGCGTGTCGACCACCAATCGAGCTTCCGCCACGATTTTTCTGTAATCGTAATCAGAGTGGTCGGTGATGATCACAACACAATCGTATTGCTCCAGTCTTTCCAGTTCCGTCCGTTGCATCTGCAGATCATATTTGCGTCCTTTGCCGATAAAAGGGAAGTAGGGATCGTGATAGCTGACCTGTGCGCCTTCTTTCTGTAAAAGTTCGATGACGGTCAGCGAGGGAGATTCGCGCAGATCATCGATGTCTTTTTTGTACGCTACCCCGAGAACCAGAATGCGCGCTCCATTCAGTGACTTCTTGTGCTGGTTCAGTGCCGTGCCCACCGACGCGAGCACGTGATAAGGCATGTTGATGTTGATTTCTCCTGCCAATTCGATGAAGCGCGTGCGGAAGTCATACTGCTTGGCTTTCCAGGACAAATAAAAGGGATCGACCGGAATACAGTGCCCGCCCAGGCCAGGCCCGGGATAAAAAGGATGAAAGCCAAAGGGCTTCGTCGATGCCGCTTCGATCACTTCCCAAATGTCCAAACCCATGCGCAGGCAAAGCAGCTTCAGTTCGTTGACCAGCGCTATATTTACGCAACGATAGATGTTTTCCAGCAGCTTCGTCATCTCGGCCGTGGCCGGCGACGACACTGGCACGGTGCGTTTGAAGATCGAGCCGTACAGGGCCCCTGCCAGCTCGGACGCCTGCGGATTCATCCCTCCCACAACCTTGGGGATGTCATGGCGCGCTACAGTAGTGTTGCCCGGATCTTCGCGCTCGGGAGAAAAGGCAACGTAGAATTCGTTTTTCCCACTCGCTGAACCTCGGGCAACTTTTAAATTGTTCTTATTCTCTTTCTCCAAAATTGGCACCATTACTTCCTCCGTGGTGCCAGGATAGGTTGTGCTCTCGAGCACAATCAGTTGTCCAGCCTGCAAATGCGGAGCAATGGCGTGCGCCGTATCGGTGATGAAGCTCAGGTCGGGTTCGTGGTATTGGTCGAGAGGCGTAGGCACGCAGATGATGACCGCATCCATCTCCACCAGCTTGGAGTAGTCGGAGGCGGCGGAAAATCCGTTTGCTTTGGCCCCTCGGATCTCCTCCGGACGGATGCGGAAGATATAAGAGCCGCCCTGATTGAGAGTACGAACCTTGCTTTGATCGATATCAAAACCCGTGACCGGAAATTTCTGCTCACTGTAGAGAAGAGCGAGCGGCAGTCCGACGTAGCCCAGGCCAATAATGCCGATGCGTGCGCTGCGCTGGTCAAGTTGTAATTTAAATTGATCGGAGGAACGACTTGCAGGCAAATGGTTACTCATCTGGGCGGATATTTGCTTTCGTCTCTCGCGGTTTTCGTCTCGATTCTAGCACGCGATCGAATCGCCCGGCATGGCGTGAAAATGCCTGCCGTTGCGGTTCTCCTCTTGATTACAGCGGACCTTCCGGGAGAATCGCACCATGAATCGGGCCCGGCTTCTTCTCTCCATCCTATTGATACTCCTTCTCCTCGGACTTGCGGCAAAAGCCGGCAGTTTTCTCATTGTCGACGCCCCCGAGCGTGCGGATGTGATTCTGGTGCTGGCCGGAGAAACCAACCGACGCCCGGCGCGTGCCTTGCAACTTCTGGCACAAGGGTATGGCAGCCGCATGATTCTCGATGTGCCCACAAATTCCACGATTTACCAATTTACCCAAATACAACTGGCGCAGCAATACATTCACGATCTTCCACAGGGTAGGGTAGTCAGCATTTGCCCCATCAACGGACTGTCAACCGAAGACGAGGCAAAAGATGCCGCGAAATGCCTGGCGCAGCA
>JASHRB010000726.1 GCA_030037575.1 Candidatus Sulfotelmatobacter sp.
ATTGATATATCGACGGCTCAAACCGGATCGCCCATTGGTTATTCGCGCTTTCGACCTGGGCGATGATGCGGGCGAAGTCGGTCATCTTTTTCCCCTTTTCTCCGCCATCCTTCGTTCCATCCATAGCGGCACTTTCCTAACCCCGCTTTGCCAGCGATGGACAGTGCTGACCGCAACGCCGATATCCTTCGCCGCCCGTGTTATCCAACCACGTTCGTGCCCATAGATGGCTGCGCAGGCTTTGCGGAATTCCTTTGCCTTCACGCGCAATAGACCCGCGCGATATGGCGCGACAGCGGCAGCGGTATCTTGGCGATCATCGCCGATGCGAATTTGCGAGAGGCCGAATGACTGCTGTTTTTGCCGAGGCGCCAACCGTGTTCGTTCCTAGCTACGGATGGATCGCCGAATCCGCTCCCTTCATAAAGTTTGCTGACCTCATGTGCCGCTGCCATCAACGCCGGTACGTCGCCCCACAGATAGAACGAGCCGTGGTTCCAGCGCGCGGGGCCGACCCAAGGCTGCGCACCGCGCACATTCTCGACGATGAGCGGGATGTGCTGCCCCGCTGCTTCGCACGCCTCCCGCTGGATACGGAAGCACGCATTGAACAGCCGATTAAGCCGTTCGAGTTCCGCGCCGGTCTTGTCCGCCCGAATTGCCGCAGCCTTGGCCTTCGCCCGCGTCCACGGCATCGCCATGTAGGAATATTCCTGGCATGGCGGTGATGCGACGATCAGACCGGCATTACGGAATTGCGAGCCGTGAAGCGTCAGCACATCCTGAATGACAAGCTGCGCCGGATAGCGATGGTCGCCGTAGACATGCCGCTCAATATCGAAGCCGATAACATCCCAACCTTCGGCGAGTAGGCCATCCGTCCAGCCGCCAAGCCCGCAATATAAGTCTATAGCTAATGGCTTTCCCATGTTTTCCATTGGCAAAATATCGCTTGCGCTCCCCTTATGCAATCATGTAGATAGAACGTGCTTGGTCGCCTATGCGACCCAAGTGGTGGGGCGAGAACTCGACGCGTGCTTCGGTGCGCGTCACTTTTCCGCGCGAAGGAGAAAATCTCAATGAATGATATTTGGGCGTGGATCGGAACCCAACTCAACTCTGCGACCACGCACATTGTCATCGCGGGCATCTTTGCCGTGCTGATGCAGGACGGCGTGATCCCGCAGCCCTACGCTGCGATCCTGACGGCAGTGTTCGCCGCGCTTGGCATTGTGATACCGGAAGCGGGCGAGAAGAAATAAAAGGAGATTTGGGCAATGGCACTTGGTCAAGAGCCGTCGGGATTGGCAGCCGCTCGCGAAAATACCGAACTGGAAAATGCAATCGCCGACATTCAGACAATTGCTCACGACTGTTTAAGGCATTTGAGTGACATTCATCGGCGCGTTGTGCCGCCAACGCCATCAGATCAGAGCGCTTCTCCTCCCACCGCCGTAGCACGTACGTACCTCGAAAAGCTCCAAGACGTTTCAGGCACTTTGCGAGCCTCGACGAAACTGTTGGCGGACATGAACGGCAAAATCTAATGCGCTGGCCCATCGTCTCTGTCGTTGTTATCTTGGCTGGTTGTTCCAGCCTCTTGCCTTCCCCGCCTGCAACCCCACAGCCTTCCGACATCACCACGCAGCAAGCCAGCATCGCCACCTTCACCGGCACGCCGCTCCAATATCTCAATGTCGGTGTCTCGCTCGCCAACGGCTGGTGCAACACCTATCTCAACGACCTGACGCAAATCACCAACCAGACCGATTTTGCCGCGCAGTCGGCCACGGTCGCGGGCGGTGCTGCCTCCGGCATCGCCGCCGCCGCTGGCGCGGGCACCCTACCGCTTGCGATCATGGGCTTGGCATTTCCCGCCATCAATCAGGAACTCCTGTCGGCTGGCCGCATGGCGACGGCAGGGGTTGATCCGGGCGTCGTCCTGTCGATTGTGCAAAAGGAGCAAGGAGCCTTTTTAGGCGCGCTCCCCGCCGCTGGTCCCGCCGACACAACCGAGGCCTATGAGGATATAACGGCCTACGCCGTGATATGCCAGCCAGCGGGCATCCGTAGCGCGGTCTTACAGGCGGGACTAGGAGCAACAGCCAGCGCATCGGGAAACGCGCCAGCGGGCGCGGCTGTGGCGCGCGTGCCAGCCCCAAAGGTCAATGTCCCGCCCGTCATCAAGGTGCAGTAATGGCAAAAAAACTCCGTCTTGGCCGGAAACCATTTTCGTTCTATGAGCGCGCGGTTTATCTCGCCGACTATGTTAATCGTGCCTTGGCACCAAACCCGATAAGTCTGACGCGCACGAATTTGGTGACGAAGCCTTGGGGCATGGAGGGGAATGATCAAGCGGGCGATTGCGTCATCGCGTCGCGCGCGCATCAAATGCTGTTCTGGACCTCTGCTGCTCTTGGTGGCGCAAAAGGCTATGAACCATCCGCTGCGCTGGCGTTGCAACAGTACTACAAGCTGACAGGCGGGCCTGATAGCGGCTTAGTCATCAGCACAACGCTTGCGGCATGGGCGCGCGGTGCGATTGGCCCCGATAAAATTCTGGCGTATGCCAAGGTCAACCCGACCGATCTTGCCGAAATCCGTTCCGCTATTAATCTGTTTGGTAGCGTAACACTCGGCGTAACGCTGCCGACCTTCATTACGGCGGCGCTCGACAATGGCGAAGTATTGCCGTGGCAGGTTCCCACTGGCGGCGGCATGACGCTTGATCCCGATGGCGGGCATTGCGTGCCGATCTTCGACTACGACGAAACATCATTTACCTGCGTGACCTGGGGCCAGACCATGAAAATGTCGTTGGCCTTCTATCAGCAAGTCATCGGCGAGACGTGGGCGGTCCTGTCGAAAGACTGGCTTAACGCGCAAGGCAATTCCATTGCTGGCCTGGACCTCGCACAGTTACAGGCGGACTGGAAAGCAATAACCTAAGTTTCGGGGGTTCGGTGAGGCCATTCATTATTTGGGCGCGGCCCCGTGTCGGCAGCAGCACACTTGGCCTTGCTTTAGGTGCTTTGTACGAACCGCTACAGCGCGAAGATGAAAGCTGGATTACCGTCGCTGAAATCAACCGCCTTTGCGCATCGCGCCGTTCGATCAAGCACATTTATGAAGTCTGCCC
>JASHRB010000727.1 GCA_030037575.1 Candidatus Sulfotelmatobacter sp.
CCGCGCTCGTACCGTCGCCGAAGTCCCAGTGATAACCAATCGCGGGCACGCCGTCAGCCTCGGCCGTCGCCGAAACAGTGATCGTCTCGCCGGTATTTGCCCCTGCGGCAACCCGTGCCGTCACGGCTGGGGCAGCCGCGGCAACACTGGTGTCGATCAACTTGATCATCCTCACCGACTCGGGCAGCTGGTTTTCGAGCCGTAATGCGCCACCCTCGAGCGTAACCATCTCATTCCGGTTCAGCACATCCGTCGCGGCAAAGGTGTGGCCGGCGGGTAGACCAAGGTCCGTTAGTCGTAGCGCGTGCGAACGCGCCGTGTTCGTCCAATTAAAGACGGCGAGGATGGCCTGTCGTTGATCTTCCTGGAGTAAGAAAATACTGGGCTGTCCATCCTCCGGCTCGTAGGTCATCAGATCTACTGGCGTGGCAGCTCGGCCGACTTTGGCCATGTTCAGTAATTCTCGGTTTTCAACCAGCGCCAGCCGGTCCTTTTCTGCGCCCAGCACCAACATGTCGTCACCAATCTCATACATGCCGCCGGATATTGCTGAGAGCGCGATCGACGCCTCGGCCGCGCCGAGCGAGATCGAAGACCGCTCATGGGCATGCTCCATCAGATGCGTTGCGGTAACGTTGAAGGCGTCTGGATCGTTGACGAAGAAATTATGCTGCATGTAGAAGCGGGCAGCGACGCCAGAAGCAGCATTCTTAGTCCTTTCAAAACTGTGGCCCGTATCCGCGGAAATCCGGCCAGTATCCACCAGCCCCACTGGATTGAGCATGGGACTTCCGTCCTTATCCAGGATCACATCGTCGCCCACAGCGTCGCGGATTACCTGTAGGCCAATCCGTTGGGCTTCGAGGGCGGTAGTGTTGGGACGGAAATGGTATCCCTCGATTGCAGTAGTATCCATGAAGTCGAGTTTGATGAACCGGACGCCCCATTCCCGGACGAGCGTTCTATAAGTGTCTCGCATATACGCCTGCGCTCCGGGGTGGGTTGTGTCCAGCGCGTAAAGCACATCCGTCTTCTGGTTCCAGACCTCGCCAATAGGGATGGGGTCTCCCGTGGCGTTGTGCACCAGCCAGTCCTTGTGGTGCTCGTAGACCCAAGCCCGGCTGGTCACCTCAAACGGCGCCGTCCATACGCCGAAAGTCAGCCCCTTTCCGCTAAGGTAGTGCCCGACAAAACGCATGCCATCGGGAAATTGTGTCGCATTCGCAGTTGTATATTCGCCGCGAGCATACTGATAGCCTTCATCAATCTGAAAATACTTATACCCCAATGACTTCAGATGTGCGGCTTGCCAGTCGCCGTTGGACAAAACTTCGCCTTGGTTGATGGCGCCATAGTAGACGGTCCAACTCCACCAACCGATGGGAGTCTCACTGGAGACGCGGGCACGGTGCAGACGGCGAATCGCGTCACCGTAGGCTAGCAGCTGATCGTGGTAATCCGGTCCGGTCTCGAACATCAATCGTTCGGAAACCATGTCTTCCCCGGCTTTCAGGGGAAGGCTCAATTCGATCTGGTCGTCGGCGGGAGAATCCTTCAGATCGAAATCCTTCTGGATTTCCGTGGTTCCGGTAGATTCAACGGTATAGGACGCGATCTTCGCTTTTGCCCCCGTACCCTCAGCTTTCAGGTGCATGAGGGTCAGAAACCGGTCTGAGGTCAGCGCGCCCAAAAATAAACTTTGCTTGCTCTCTCGGTTGTAAATGAGTTGGCTCCCTGCACCGCGATGCATCCCGCCGGGCGCTTCCCCGAGATCGTAGAGAACGAGATCCGGCCAGTCTTCGCTGAAACTGTCGGAGAGAACCCGGTCGGCCGATTGACCGCCACCCAGATTGAGGATCGGCTCACCCATGGCCTCTACACTCCGAATGGCTTGCACAGTTAGGTCTTTTCCCGCCCTGTTTTGCACCTTCACCTGCACGGTGCCGTAAGGGCGCTGGTTGTACAGCTGCAGTACGTAAACAAGATCGGGTTTGCCGTCGAGTCCGCTGCCAGTGACTGTCAGTTGTCGGCCGGAGCCGAGATCATCTTGAAAGCTAAACTCCGAAACCTGGTGCTGCGGGTAATCGCTTGAGCGAAGCCACTGGTGGTCAACCTGTGCCGCCACCCGGGACCGGAGCACGGGCTGACCGTCATGCAAAGACAGTTGGTACGATCCCTGCTGTGCGTTGACCGTCACGGACAACTGGTCGTTGGTCAGTTGCTGGGCCATACAACGGCATGCAAGTATTAGTATGCCAACGGCAACCGCTCCAACTCTGAAAACCTGCCTTCGAGCTCTTTTCGGCACGGCAGCGATCTCCCCATGTGTGCATCATCATTCATGAGCGTCACCGCATACTACCTCATTGGTCCAAACTCAGTGAAGCGAATATTCAGCTCAAGAATCTGCAGCGCGAAGGCATGGACGAAAAGGCCTAATCCGGTGGAGACGGATCGCTCCAGGGTGGCCTAGCGCAATCGGGAGAGCCCTGGCGGAAAATCAGCATACCGTGAGCCGCAGTAAAGGCCGCCACATCGCGGGCGTTCCAGTAGTCGAGTTTTTCGGCGACCGGTCTAGAGTCGCCGCTGAGGCGCAGCTATTGCGGATCGAAAAGCTGGGCGACCAGAATCGTCTCGCATAGGTACAACAGGGATCATAATGCCCCACATTATGCTTGAGCGGTCATGGATTGCCAAGCATAAAAACGCCCTCTCGGCAAAGAATTCTGAGAGGGCATTTGGGCAGTCTTAAAGGTTTATGATTTGCGTAGCCGGACCACTCGTGGATCGCTAGCTACATCGTCTATGATTCGAGCACGGCGACGATGAAAAGGGAATGCTAGACGTTGGTTGGGGCCACGCGGACTCGCGCGGCTCAGATTCTCCCTCAACGTTCGTCCCTCCTCTAGTTTCTTCAAATCCACGCGAGGGTTTTTGTCGGCAATGTCAACCAGATTAATTCGCTGCGGCATAATCCCTCCTCGTCACATAAATGAACGATAGTCCCCTGCTATATGGACCACTCCGTCAGAATCTCGCTTCACCATATAGCCAGATAACAAATCGTGATATCCCCTGATTTTGTCGGACAGGGTCTTGTTTTTTCCGTAGTGGGATATTATGGTCGGCCTGGGCGCGGACATTTGGTTTTACCGTTTCGTTTCCCAGCGAGAGAGGGCGGCAGTTCTCGCGATAGCGCTTCGCTGTTGGGGAGTGAGCTTTTCGGCCCTTGCTGGGCCGCCCTTCTTACCGCCAAGCCTTCCCAAAGCAACTGCTGCTGGATTTTTCCTTGGACCGCGCACCTTCGCGACTCGTCCAATCACATCAAACCCCATCTCATTAACATCCCGGCTTGGCTCCGTTCACTGCGCTATTGCCGTGAGTTCTAAGGCACCGTGTAGTCGAACACGTACGAGTGTTTGCCCGCCTCGTTCATGATCTGCATCCTGCCGTTGATGCCGACGAGTTCGCCGGTACCAGAGTCAGGGACGACGAAGACGTTCATATCGGGTTTACCCTTCGTCATCGTTGTGTTGGGCTGAAGCGCGAAGCTGCCGCCGCGGCCCTCGAGCTTGCCCGTGAACTTCTCGATCGCGACATATCCACCCGATGTTCCCGGAGCCCCGGTTCCGAAGGCAAGCATCTCGCCCTGGCTCGTGCCTTCGAGTGCGCCGTGGAACTGCTTGTCGAGCGAGTAGCGCCCGACGGCCTTGTCGTTCTTGTTATACGGCTCAAGCGGACGGACCTTAACATCGAATGGCCCGCTAACATGCTGCGGCACAGGACTCTCCTTCTTTGGCGGGAGATTGCGCGATGGCAAGCGCTGCGGTTAAGAATCCTGCCGGCAGTAATGGTCGCATGGGGGGAAAGAATAACCGAACCTAACCCGCGCAGGCCAGGGCGGCCGGTCCTTTTACAGTTCGCAAGCTCCTGCGACAGTCGAGCTAATCCCCGTATCGGCCGGTTCGGAAGCTGTCCAGAAACGAGGTTCTAGTCCTCGAAGCCGACGTCTGGCCCATCTGGCTTTCGGTGAGCTCAACTTGCGGATTGCCCGTCAATTGACAACATTCTGAGAGAGTCATGACAGCGCGCTTCGACAGCAACCCGGTTTATACTCTGGCTCATGCTGCGTTTCCTGACCCTCGTCTGGGCCATGTTCGTGTGTGCTTTTCCCGAGCTGACTCAACAATCCGTTCCCGATTTCGACACTCTTTATCGAACGGTCGCGATAGACCACGCTGAATATCAAACGATCATTACGAAGCCGCAACGCGCCGGACGTTATCCGGCTGTCCTGCTAATTGGAGGGCTCGGCTGCTATTCACTTGACCATTTGAAACCCGACGATGCTTACGCGCATGTTCTCTACGGCCTTACGCGCCGTGGCTTTGTCACAATGCGAGTGGAAAAAAATGGCGAAGGTCACAGCCAGGGCCCTCCTTGTGATAGCCCGCAATCTGACCTGCGTCTCGCTGTAAGGCGTTCGCTCGCAGGATTGAAGCTCCTCGCCGAATCCGATTTCGTTGATCAGCACAACATTTTCATCTTCGCGCACAGTATCGGCCCGCTAGAAGGTGTGTTTGTTGCTCAGACGTTCCCGGTTCGGGGCTTCATCGCTGCCGAGACGATTGGGAAAGGGTGGTTTGAATACCAACTGGAGAACACGCGCCGTCAGACGCTCCTGTTCGCCCCATACGATGAGGCTGACCGCACCGTCCGCCTAGCCGAGAAGTGCAGTTATCGATTCCTGGTAGAGAAAGTCCGTCCCGAACAGATCGTCAAAGATTCACCTGCTTGCCGCGATTATGTGAACACCCTTGGTGTTTCCTACACCTACCTTCAACAGATCGGAGACATCGATCTTGCTGCAGAATGGAAGAAGGTGGATGTCCCGGTTCTGGTCACGTGGGGGACATCAGACCCAACGACCTCTGCCGAGGAGAGCCATTACCTAGTTGATATGATTAACAGCTTTCATCCAGGCCGCGCCGCCTATGCCGAATTTCCTGGTATGGGGCATGGCCTCGACCTTTCGCCCTCTCCGCGTGCGTGGTTGGAAGCCGTCAGGAAACACCAACACGGCGAATTCGATCAAGACTTCTTACTGCAAGTGGAAAGCTGGCTGAGTGGGCAGGTTGGGGCGTCCCGGTGATTGAAAGCTTCAATCGCGGGCGGATGGTCGGCAACCCTTCCCCTACAAGATTAGGGAAGAGTCGCCCGTCGTTCAGAGTCGTTGACCTAATCGCGGCTTCCTTGGTAAGCACTCGACAACTTTCGGCGGGTGATCCTGGTGAGGTCCGCTCTCGACTGTCTACAGCGGACCTGTACCGGCTAATTCACTGCGGCGCGACCAGAGGGCCGTTGGTGATAAGTTTCGAATCCACTATGCCGATCTCGACCCGGCGGTTGGCAGCACGCGCCTGTTCGCTGTCGCCCGGAACGCGTGGGTCGGATTTGCCAAAACCCTTGGTGCTCATGATTGTCGTCGGGGGAATTCCGGTCTGCACCAAGAAGTCGCGGACGGCTTCTGCGCGACGCTGTGAGAGTTGCAAGTTGTACGTCTGGGTGCCGATGTCGTCCGTATATCCGTAGACAGCAATCGAGTACCCCTTAAGCGTCATCAGGATCCCGGCGATGCGATTAAGGATGTCGCGATATTCCGGTTTAATGTTTGCCTTATCAAAGTCGAAGCGAATCGACTTGCTATCCAGCGTCATCACCAGGCCCATGGCGGTGCGATGCGTTTCGGCGATTTGCCCGAGAGCCTGTTGCAGCTGTGCAAGTTCCGCCTCTCGCTCTTGCCGATATTCCTCAGCCTGCTGTGTGGCTTGATCTGCCTTTTGCTGCTCGGCGGCGGCCTGCTGCCGCGCAAGCTGCGCCTGCGCCTCCGAGTTCGATTGATCCTGCTTCGCCACGTCGCGCTGTTGAGCGGCTGCCTGCGCGTTTGCGGCCGCTTGCGAAGCCTGCTCAGCCAACCTCTGCGATTGCTCCTGCGCGCGCACGACCAGCCGGCTGAAACCTTCCGTCTGCTGGCCGAGCCGTGCCACCTCACGCTCCAGGCGACGGAGCGAGATTAGATAAACACACCCAAGAACCAAGCTGAGCGCGATGGCGATCACTCCCAGAACCAGCGCTAACGTCCCTTGAGACTTGGCAGGTGCATTCCCCAGTCCCCGCTCGTCCGGCTGCAGCGCCTCGCCTGAACGTTCCTTCATTCGGCAATCTTAGCCTGGAGTTCTAGATTGAGGCAAAACCAGATGGCTCCTGGATTGTCGACAACCCTCCGTTACTGGATTATGTAAGGGTGGCCCGTGACACGGCAACGACATACGGAACGCCCTCGCAGTACCCAGAAACAGGCGTTCGCCCAACCCCCCAGATTCAAACTGGCCCGCTACCCAAATACTCTCTCCTTGACCGACTAGGGGAGTTCTGTTAGTGTCTCCCCTAGACGCGCAAGGAGAGGTCGTGGGCAAACAGTTTGATCTGCTGCAAGGCACGCTGGACATGCTGATCCTCAAGGCTGTCTCGCTTGGCCCGCTGCACGGTTACGGGGTTTTGCTGCGCATTCAGCAGATCTCTGGCGAACAACTGGAGATCCAGCAAGGCTCGTTATATCCAGCGCTCTATCGGCTGGAACATCAGGGCTTCCTCGCCAGCGAGTGGGGGGAATCGGACAACAACCGCAAAGCGAAATTCTACAGCCTGACCGCGGCCGGGCGGCGCCGACTTCATGCGGAAACCGAAAAATGGAACCGCATGGCATCGTTGATCGCGAGTATTCTGCGAACTACTCCGGAGCAGATATGAATCTTCCGGCTCGCTTCCGTTCTTGGTTGAAGTGGATGGTCGAAGGAAAGCGGCTGGAAAGTGAAATGGAAACGGAAGTGCGTTTCCACATTGAGAGCCGCGCCGCGGATCTGGTTCGCCAAGGCCTTTCCCAGTCCGCGGCCATGCGACAGGCGAGGATTGAGTTCGGCGGAATCGAGTCTCACAAGGATGCCATGCGAGCATCGGTGGGCGTGCGCTGGTGGGATGAACTGGGTTCGGACCTGTATCACGGATCAAGATTATTGCTCAAGAATCCCGCCTTTACGGCGGTTGCCGTTTTGACCCTGGCGTTAGGAGTCGGCGCCAACACCGCGATTTTCAGCATCGTAAATGCGGTTCTGCTGCGCCCTCTTCCGTTTCCCGAACCCGAGCGCTTGGTGAGAATCGTCTTCAACGAGCCCGGCGTGGGATTGCGAGACGCGCCATTTTCTGTCCCCGAGCTGGACGATCTCAGAAACCGAGCGGGGGTATTTCGAGACGTGAGCGGGTTCGGCAGCGGTAACGTGAATTTAACTGGCATCGGTCATCCCGAACGTCTCGAGTTTATGGTCACCAGTTCCAATTACTTTTCCATGTTGGGGGTGACCCCTCAGATCGGAAGATTGTTTGGATCCCAGGACTTTGCACTCGGTTTCGCGCCGGTTGTGGTGATCAGTGACGGTCTGTGGCGCCGGGCTTATGGCGCTGATCCCAATGTTATCGGGCGTGGTATCCGGCTCGATAACGATTCATACACAATCGTCGGCGTTCTTCCCCCCGGATTTCGCCATCCTGGACCGACAGTTTCCGGGAACGTGGAAGTATTTCAGACAGCCGGATTCAGCGCCCATTCTGCTCCCGCGCGCAGTACTCGAATTATTCCCGCGGCGATCGGACGTCTCAAGCCAGGTATCACGGAAGCGCAAGCTCAGGGGCGGCTTACCGCAATGGCGATCCAGATACGTCACGACTATGCGACCGATTATCCCTCGCAGGCCCAATGGACAATTGAAATTCAGCCGTTGCAGGAAGCTTTTGTAGGCAACGTTCGCCCCCTGCTGCTAGTTCTGCTGGGGGCGGCGATTCTGGTCGTTTTCATTGTTTCTTTAAATATTGCAAATCTCCTTTTGGCGCGCGCCTCGCGACGGCAACAGGAGATGGCACTGCGGTCTGCGCTAGGGGCAAGCCGTGGCCGGATGATTCGCCAGATGTTGACCGAGTCTATTCTGCTCTCTGTTCTCGGCGGGGTCGCAGGAGTTTTGACCACGTTTGCCACCCTTGGCCTCATTCTGCGCTTGGTCCCCTCGAATATACCCCGGCTCAACGAAGTACAAATCGATTGGCTCGTATTGGCGTTTGCTCTGGCGATTTCAGTTCTTACTGGCCTTGCGTTCGGACTTGCTCCAGCGCTTCAGTCATCAAAGTCCGCTCTCTCGTCGGCGATTCGAGAAGGCGCGCGGGGATCCGGCTATAGCGCCAAGACCGGCCGTTTGCGGGATGCGCTGATCGTGTCGGAACTGGCATTCGCGGTTGTTCTGATGGTGGGAGCCGGCCTGTTGTTGCGTACGCTGCTCGATCTGCTGCAGGAAAATCCCGGGTTTAATCCAACCCAAGTCGTCGCGGCAAATCTTTCGCTACCAGAACCTAACGATCCGAATG
>JASHRB010000728.1 GCA_030037575.1 Candidatus Sulfotelmatobacter sp.
GTCTTGGGGATAGCGCTTGCCCAGAAAGCGCAGGAAATGCTCATTGACAAAATAAAACCAAAAGAATCCGTGATGCCCGGCCGTGCCCGGATTGCGTAATCCGGCGAGAATATGCCAGGGTGCGGCCATCAGCAGAAATAACCCGATTCCTGTGAGCAGGTGGAACTCGCGCCAGCGCCGCCAGTCGCCGGTCATCAACAAAAAGAAAACCGCTGCTCCACCGGGAAGCAGCAGCGCAATCAATCCTTTGCTGAGCACTCCCAGCGCCATGGCGGCATAAGCTGCGTACCATCGCCACCCTCCCGCATCGGGTTCGAGCGCGGTCAGAAAAAAATAAACTGCCACCGCAATCAGCAGGCTCAGCAGCACATCGGGGATCAGCACGCGGGTAAACAAAAACACTCCCGCGCACGTATAAACAAACAGCGCCCCGTAGATCCCGGTTGCTTCATCAAAAGCGCGTCGACCCCATAAGAATGCGAGAAGGCCTAGCAGCATTACCGCAAGCACGATGGGCAGGCGGGTGCTGAATTCGTTTATGCCAAACAGTCTGTAACTGAACGCCACCAGCCAGTAGGGCAGCGGCGGCTTCTCGAGATAGCGAACCCCGTTGATGTGCAGGGTGACGTAATCGCCGGAGACCAGCATCTCGCGGGCCGCTTCCGCGTGGGTGCTGTCGGCGTCGTCGAGCAGCGGCGGAGTGAACATCGAACCGGCATACGCGGCCACAAAGATGATGGCCAGCGCGCAGAAAGAGAACCCGAAACTCTGTGCCCGGGGCGGCTTTTCGATCGATGGAGAAACCGGATTAGCGATCAATTGGTTGAACCCGAAACAGTTTTACAAATAACCGCCGGAGTCATCAACGGGAGAGAATCTCCGCGACCATCCCGCGGCCGTCAATTTGTCTTTCCCCCCGGCTCATCGTGCCTGATAAAAAACCGCCATTTATCCATTCCAGCCGGCACGGCCACCTCGAAGAAGCCAACCATCATTTCTGACGAAGTCTGGTCGCCCCAGGTCACTGTTTTCTCCGGATCAGGATTATGCGGATTGTTTCGCGAATTGTCGTACCAGGCGACCGCTCGCAGCTTGGTGCCGGCCTGCAATTCCCGCGGCTCCGCCAGTCGGTAGCTCAACTGCCAGTGAAAGTGATAGTTCACGCGCAGAAGAATTTCCACGCTTCCATCATCATGAACAATGTCGTATTCAAACCGCTTGCCGCGCACATGCATGTGCGGAAAGAAGCTCAGCAAAGTGGCGTCGTTCGGCAGCGTGCCTTGCACTTCCACGCGAAAATCGTCCGCTTCGGGAGGAATGATCAGGGCATGATTATTCAGCTGCAGCGTGATCACTCTTTGCTTGGGCGGGCTCTTGGCAAAGACCAAACCGGCACGGCTTCGATCGCTGGCCGCTTCTCCGTTGGTCGTATAGTGCATCTGGAAGACCAAATCCGACTCCGCCGGCACAAACTTCGCCATCCCATCGGGAAACTCCTCCGGGGCGCTTCCCGGCGCGTAGACAAGCAACAAGTCACTGGTGGTTTCGTGCGCCTGGCGGCGTTCTTCCGGGTCACTCAACGTGGAGGCCGTGAACGGCTTGCCCACCGGCGCATGTCGAAGCCACTCCGAATTCGGAGGCCGGATGTAAACCACTGCATGATGAACGTGGGCCCAGCTCGAGGGCCGCAGTTCGGCGCTCTGCACCCATCTATCTTGGGAGAAATGCAGGGGCACAATTTCATAGGTGTACTCGACCTCACCCCGCGCCGGTATGGGCACTGCTTCCGGCATCTGGACAATCTTGTCCGGCGGCGAGATGTGCCATTCCGTATTCCAATTTCGCGGCGACGGAGCGTCCTGCCAATTGCCCTCAGGCGCGCCCGCCTTCGCCCAGGCGACCATCGTCGCAATCTGCTCCGCAGTGAGCGAAGGATCGTTCGAAAAATGTCCGTAGCGCGGGTCGGCAAACCAGGGGGGCATCGTCTTCGAGCGCACGGCGTCGGCGATTTTTCCCGCCCACGGCCGGGTCTGCTTGTAGGTGATCAGCGCCATCGGAGCGGGTTGGCCTGGGCGGTGGCAGTTCTGGCATTTCTCTTGCAGTATGGGAAGCACATCCTGGTAAAAACCGGGAGCCGCAATATCACCTCGATGCGCCGTTTGGCTTGCAGCGGCCAGAAGCGGCACGGCCACGCCGCTGGCGAGGAACCCAGCCGATATTGCCGCGCCAAATGCACCGCGTTTCACGAGCGCAGAAACTCCCGCGTGAGTGCCCACGCCTGCCGTGCCGAATGCGGCTCATAGGCCGCGCGTTCATCACAGAAGAAACCGTGGTCGGCGCGGGAGAACTCGGTATTCACGTAAATTTTGGCGTGCGCGCTCAACCGCTCGGTCACCGCTTTGCGGTGCTCGGGCGGAATGTGCTTGTCCAATCCACCCCAGATCAGCAGCATGGGCGCCTGCAGCCGGGCGGCGCGGTGCAGCAAACTCTGCGCAATTCCGCCTCCATAAAACGAAACCGCCGCGCGCAGCGGAACTGCGCTATTGGCGATAAATGAAACCCGGCCGCCCAGGCAGAATCCCACACAGGAGATTTCATTCGCTTTCACCTGCGCATTGGCTTTCAGCCAATCGTAGGCTGAGCGCACGTCCTCTTCAGCCGCATCTGCGGTGAGGGCCTCGACGTGCGGCATGACCGCGGGGAAATCGGTATAACTGGCCTCAAAGCCGGGCGGCGCCGTGCGGTGAAACAATTCCGGCGCAGCCACCACGTATCCCTCGCTCGCGAATCGCTCGGCGACGCTGCGAATATGATGGTTCACTCCGAAGGCTTCCTGAAACAGCAGCAACCCGGAGTGAGGTCCCTGCGCTTTCGGTCGCGCAACATAAGCCGCCATGCCCGTCCCGTCTGCGCCGGCCAATTGGATTCGTTCGGTTATGATTTCCGCTTGATTCATAAGCGTTGATTCTCGAGTGCCCGAATGCCGTGAGCGCCGCCTCTTTAGTCTCGCATAAACATCGCGCTGATACCTCGGCCGCAGCGCACTTCACACTAAAAATGCTACCCTAATCCCTTCATGTCCGCGCCCAATTCGCTGTTTGTCCGCGCCTGCAAATCGCAGCCCGTCGAGCGCACTCCGGTTTGGTTCATGCGCCAGGCCGGACGCTACCTGAAGCAGTATCGCGCGCTTCGCCAACAGCATTCCTTGCTCGAAATCTGCAAAAAGCCCGCGCTTGCCGCCGAAGTGACCATCACCGCCGCCGAATTTCTCGGCGTCGATGCCGCCATCATTTTTGCCGACCTCCTGCTTCCGCTCGAAGTCATGGGCCTCACTTTTCATTTCGCTGCCGGCGAGGGCCCGGTGATCGGCAAGCCCGTCCGTACCACCGAAGACGTGGCTCATCTCCGCACCGACCGCGCCGATGAACTGAGTTTCGTTTCCGAAGCTGTCACTTTAGTGGCAAAGCACTTCGCCCAACGATTGCCGGTGATCGGCTTCTGCGGCGCTCCCTTCACGCTGGCCAGCTACATGATTGAAGGCGGCGGCTCGCGCCACTACCTCAACACCAAAAAAATGATGTACAACTCGCCCGCCGACTGGGACGAGCTGATGCGCAAGCTGGTTGAAGTGACCGCGCAATATTCTGCCCAGCAGGTTCGCGCCGGCGCCGATGTCGTGCAGGTCTTCGACAGCTGGGTCGGCTGCCTGAGCGTCGAGGACTATCGCGGTTACGTTTTGCCGCATGCCGCCAAGCTGGTGAAGCGCCTGCAAGAAACCGGCGCGCCGGTTATTTATTTCGGCACCGACAGCGCCCCCCTGCTTCCGGCCATGAATGAAACTGGAGCCGACGGGATCGGCTTCGATTGGCGTATTCCCCTCGATCAGGCATGGAGCGCACTAAATTACCGGCCTGCCGTTCAGGGAAATCTCGATCCGGTGCTGCTGTTTGCGGATTGGAAAGAACTGAAGGCTCGCGCTCAGCAAATTCTTGCTCTCGCTGGCGGACGCCCAGGACACATCTTCAACCTTGGCCACGGTATTTTGCCCGAGACTCCGGTGCAGAACGTGAAGAGCCTGGCGCGCTTTGTGCAGGAAAGTCGGGTGAAGTGACTCGGATCGCGATCATCGGCGGCGGCATCTCCGGACTGGCCGCGGCCTACTCCCTGGAAGAACACCGCCGTGCTGGGGCGGTCGAATACAGGCTCTACGAATCGTCTCCGCGACTGGGCGGCGTGCTTCGCACCGAGCAGATCGAAGGCTGCATCGTCGAAGCCGGCCCCGATTCCTTCCTCACCGAAAAACCCTGGGCGGCCGATTTCTGCCGCGCGCTCGGACTGGGCGATCAACTCATCGGCTCCAACGACGCCGACCGCAAAACCTACGTTCTCGTGCGCGGGCGGCTGATCCCCCTGCCCGATGGGCTGATGTTCATGGTCCCCACCAGGATTTTGCCCACGGCATTCTCGCCGCTTTTTTCCTGGAGCACCAAGCTGCGCATGGCGAAGGAATTCTTTTATCCTCCCCGCGGCCACGACCGCGACGAAAGCGTGGCCTCGCTGGTCGAACGCCACTACGGTGCGGAAATGGTCGACCGCCTGGCCGACCCGCTGCTTTCCGGCATTTATGGAGGCGAAGCCGCCAACCTCAGCGTCCGCGCCGTTCTTCCCGGTTTTGTGGAGATGGAGCGCAGGCACGGCAGCCTGGGCCGCGCCCTGCTGGCTGCTCGGAAAAAAATGCCGCACACCGCGGGCAAGCCCGCTCCTCCGCTTTTCACCTCGGTGAGAAAGGGCATGGAGCAACTGGTCGAGACGGTTGTTCAGCGTCTCCATAAAAATTCCCTGCTTTTGAATGCGCCCGTGCAATCCATCCGGCGCGAAGACCATCGCTGGGCGGTTTCTGCCGGAATGAAAACCGATGTCTACGACGCCGTGATCGTCGCCCTGCCCGCGCAGGCCACGGCGAAAATTCTATCGACCACCAGCCCGGAACTCGGCCGAGAGCTGGCGGGCATCGGCTCCAGTTCTTCCATCACCATCGGACTCGGCTACGATCGCGGCGTTCGCCGCTCGCTTCCTCCCGGATTCGGATTTCTCGTGCCACGAAGCGAAGGCAAGCAACTGCTCGCCGCAACTTTCGTGCACAACAAATTTCCGCATCGTGCCCCCGAGGATCGCGCTTTGCTGCGTTGCTTCTTCGCCGGATCGAGCGCGGAAAGAATCTGGCCCCTCTCGGATGATGCGCTGGTCTCCAGGGTGCGCAACGAACTCGAACAAATTCTCGGGCTCCGCGCCCAGCCGATCTTCTCCCGCGTCTACCGATGGAAATCGGTCATGGGGCAATACGGCGTGGGACATCTCGAACGCCTCGACCGCATGGAACGCCAGTGCCAAGTGCTGCCCGGCCTCGCGCTGGCCGGCAACGGGTATCGCGGCATCGGTGTCCCGGATTGCATTCGCTCCGGACAAGAAGCGGTGAAACGGCTATTGGCCGGAAAAGTATGAGTGCGAACGAGCCGGCGAGTGTGATCCCCAGCCCCCTGCTCACCAGCTGACGACCGGGATTTTCACCTGCTTTCCCACCCTTAAAGGGAACCTGGCGGGCGGCGAGCCAGGCCAGGACACGTAGGGCTCGGCGTGCACGTGATCTCCAACTCGGACCGAACCTTGTTTCACTTTCCTGGCGGCTTCGGTTGTCGAAGCTGCCAGGCCACACCTGAGCAAAAGCCGATCTACCCGTATCGTCGCAGAAGGCCCGCCAGAGGTGTGAACCAGGTGCCCAACCTGGACCAGGGGAATGAAGACTTCCTCGGCGTTATCCGGCACCTCATCCTTCTGGAACTGCCTTGCCCAATTCTCGCCTGCCTTCTCCGCCTCCGCGGCCGAATGAAAATCCGCCACAATCCTTCCGGCCAAATCTTTCTTGGCCTGCATGGGATGCGACTCCCGCTTCGTCTTCTCCATCTCGGCCAGCGAAACATCGGTCAGCAGCTCGTAATATCTCCACATCATCTCATCGGAAATGGACATGATCTTCCCGTACATCTCCCCCGGTGGTTCGTGAATGCCGATGGCATTCCCCAGCGACTTCGACATTTTCTGCACGCCGTCCAGGCCTTCAAGAATCGGCGTGGTCAGCACCACCTGCGACTCCTGTCCATATGCCCGCTGCAATTCGCGCCCAACCAACAGGTTAAATTTTTGGTCCGTCCCTCCCAATTCCACATCCGCTGCGAGCGCCACCGAGTCATATCCCTGCACCAGCGGATACAGCAGCTCATGCACCGAAATGGGGCGTTCTTCCCGAAACCGCTTGTGAAAGTCTTCCCGTTCGAGCAGTTGCGAAACCGTATATTTCGCCGCCAGACGTACGAACTCGTCGGCACTCATGGGGCCGAACCAACGGCGATTGAAATCGACCACCGTCTTTTCCGGGTCGAGAATCTTGAACACCTGCGCCTTGTAGGTTGCGGCATTCTGTTCGATCTGTTCGCGGGTGAGCGGCGGCCGCGTGGCCGAGCGCCCCGTGGGATCGCCGATCATGCCGGTGAAATCGCCGATGAGAAAAATGGCCGTGTGCCCGAGATCTTGAAAGTGTTTGAGCTTGCGCAACACAACGGTATGTCCCAGATGCAGGTCGGGAGCCGTGGGGTCCATGCCCAGCTTCACGCGTAGCGGCTTGCCGGCTGTGCGTGACCGCTCGAGCTTGGCGCGCAGATCGGCCTCGCGGATGATTTCTGCTGCGCCTTTTTTCAGATACGTGAGTTGCTCGTCAACCGGTCGAAAGGCGGGCATGGGAAAGGACATTATAAAGGCAGGGAGCAGCGGCCCCAGAGATCGGTGATCGCTGGTCAGTCGGCCACTTGCCCAAGGTAGGAAGCCGGAAGGTAAAATCACCATGGGCGTGGACGCAAAGCTTCACATCCGCCAAGCGATAACCGAAGACATCCCTCGCCTGCGCGAGGTGATCGCGGCGTC
>JASHRB010000729.1 GCA_030037575.1 Candidatus Sulfotelmatobacter sp.
GCTGCACCCCTTCGCAGGCCTTGATGAAAAGCTCGAGCCGTCCCTTAATGCTCAGGTTGTGCTCATCGCAGTATTTGGTGATGGCATCGCCCGGCACGTACTCCATGACCAGGTAGGGTTGACCTTCGGGAGTGGCGCCGGCGTCGAAAACCTTGGCGATGGCAGGATGCTCCATCAACGCCAGCGACTGCCGCTCGGCGAGGAAACGCGCAATGAGCGTTTCGTCGTAGAGTCCGGCGCGAATCAGTTTCAACGCCACCTGGCGGCGCAAGGGCTCGGTCTGCTCGGCCAGCCAGACTTGTCCCATGCCGCCCTCACCGAGTTTCCTGATGAGGCGGTACGGTCCGATGAACTCATCAGCTTTGGGTTCCTGCGGGACCTCGACGGGAATCGTTGGTCGGGAAAGCCCGTCGGAGCGCGCATAGGCAGAGAGCAGCGAATCAACCTCTCCCCGCAGGGATGAGTCCTCGCCACAGGCGCGGCTCAGGAACTGCTCGCGATCACCCGGTGCAAGCTCCAGGGCGGCATCGAACAGCTGCTTAATCCGCTCCCATTGGCCGGTCTTCTCCACGCGTGCTCCTCCTCACTTCGCGCGTCAGCCATGCCTTGGCCATGTTCCAGTCGCGCTTCGCCGTGGCGGGGGGATTTCCCGTGCAACGGTGGTTTCCTCCACCGTCAGGCCGCCTAAAAATCGCGGTTCCACGATCTTTTCCCGCTGCGCATCGCGGCGTGAAAGTCAATCCAGCGCGTGATCCGGTTCCACAATGTCGACGTCTGTCTTAGGGGGAGAAACTCTCATGCAGTACAACTCTGTATGGAGGCCCGCCGTTTTGCTGCACCGCGCCGGCGGGCGTGGTCAACGAGGGTCTGCTGCATCAGTTTAGCCGCAAGCGGCGTGGCAAATCCAGCCGCGAACTCCCCCACCCCAGTCATGATCTTCGGGGATAGCTCGCAATCCGCAGATCCCCCTCCAATGGTAAGGGCTCCCGAAACGCAAATTGTAGTTATCCGTCTTCTTGGCTCAGTCTCGGCAGGCAACCCGTCTGCGCAGCGCACTGTTAATAAAGAATCCTGGTCGCGGCTGGTGCGTATCCCGGCTGCCGCAATGCCGCACAGACAGGCCCATCCGCTGAGCTGGCTGGTAGGCGGTTGCAAACCAGCACTGTGTGCGCTGGACTGGTTCGAGCGCCTTGGGCTCGCTGATCCGGGTGCTCCAGAAAGCAGCCTTGTCTTCGACAGGTGCGAGGACGGGAAAGGCAAAGGCCGCTGCCGCGCTCCATGACCTGCCCGTAAGCGGCCGGCGCAGCAGAACTTCGCCACTGAGGTCGTAGTCCTGCTCGCGAGCCAGCCTGGTCTCAGCTTCTCCAAGAGGAACGTGGCGAGACCCAGGCAGAGGCATGGGCCGCAAATGAAAGTCGGCCACGTATATCAGAGCCTCGCGTAACGGAGTAGATATGGTCGCGGGCAGCGTTATTACAGTGAGGAAAAGGCGCGTGCCGGCGCTTTCGCGCTCGCCCCGCCAACCACTTCGACTGCGCCCAGGGCAGCTGTCGGCGGCCGTGCCCAGGCGGGATTGCCCCGCTCAAACCGGAGCGCCGGAGTGAGAAACGGTCACTTCCCTATCCACTGATCGACCCAGTCGTTCACGGTTCTGTACCAGAGCTCGGAATTCTGCGGCTTCAGTACCCAGTGGCCCTCGTCGGGGAAGTACAGCATCTTCGAAGGTACTCCTAACATTTGCAGCGTGGTGAACAGGTCCAATCCCTGCGAAACGTCGAGCCGGTAGTCGCGCTGGCCGTGAATCACGAGCGTCGGCGTCTTGAAGTTTTTCGCATACTCGTGCGGTGACCACTTCCGATACAGTTCGCGATTCTCATACGGCGTGCCTTTGAACTCCCAGTCGTTGAACCAGAGTTCTTCGGTTGTTCCCCAGGCCGATTCGGCGTTGAACATGCCGTCGTGCGACACCAGGCACTTGAAACGGTCGGTGTGGCCGAGAATCCAATTGATCGCATAGCCGCCGTAGCTGGCGCCCAGCGCGCACTCACGCGTCTTGTCGATGAATGCATACGTTTGCTCGGCGTAGTCCAGGCCCTTCATCAAATCTTCTAAGGGAGCGCCGCCCCAGTCGCCATTGATGGCGTCGATGAACTTCTGCCCGTAGCCGGTCGAGCCGTGGAAGTTGATCATGACAACGACATATCCGTTGGCCGCGAACAGTTCGGGATTCCAGCGATAGCTCCAGTCGTCTCCCCATGCGCCTTGGGGCCCACCGTGGATGAGGAACTTTACCGGGTATTTTTTGGAGGGCTCGAAGGCCGGCGGCTTGACCAGGAAGCCCTCGACCTTGTCGCCATGCGCGCCGGTGAACGAGAAAGACTCGAGCGGCGACATTTGGATTTGGCCAAGAATGGAGTCGTTCAGGTGAGTCACGGCTTGCGGGTCTTGAAAGCAGCTTCGTGAGGGGTCGCTTACGCCCATCGAAGAGTTGCACTCGACCAACGTGTACCCGGCCGCGCTGGCCCTATAAATCGCAACAGGAGCTTGCAGGCTCATCTTTGTAAAGAAAATCTGTTTGCCGTCTTGTGTAACGGTCAGGTCATCATTAAAGCCCCGAGCTAGCCCCCGCACTTCGCCCGAAAGCGAAACCGAATAGATGGGCGATGTACCGGCGTTCTCGGCCGAAAAGTCAATGGTTTTAGAGTCCTCTGCCCACGCATACGACCCCACCCAAAAATCAAAATTCTCCGTCAGATTTTTCTTCTCTCCCGTGGTGCGGTCGTACAGCATCAGGCGGAAGCGGTCGCTCTCGTATCCCGGACGCTGCTGGGTGCGATAGGCGATGTAGCGTCCGTCGGGCGAATAGAGCGGCGTCGAGTCGCTGGCGGGATTATCGGCGGTGATGTCTTTCGCTTCGCCTCCGGTCACGGGAACAATCCACAGATCGTTGTTGGTGGAAGCGGCCGGATTCTTGTCGTGATTCGAGGTGTAACAAATCTCTCGCCCATCGGGCGAGAAGGCGTAGTCATCCTGCCCCCCGAGCGAGAACACGGGCGCGTCGTAGTCGCCCGGAGTCAGGTCGCGCGGCCGATAGAAATGGGCGATCCCAGTCGTGCCGGGCTGCGGCTGCTCTACCTGAGTAACGAAGATATGCGCGCGCTTACCCTCCTTGTAGGCATTCCAATGGCGGTAGAGCAAATGCGTGAATATCTGAGCCTTGACCTTGGACTGCTCCGCCTCCGTCACTTTTTTCGCATTGCAGTTGCCCACATCCGTGAGGTCGACGTCGCACTCGGGATAAACGTCCGAGGTGAACAGAACGTTTTTGCCGTCTGGCGACCACAATTCTCCGCCAGCCTCGGTCGCAACATCCGTGAGCCTACTGGTCCGGATTACGGTTCCCGAGCCGCCATCAAAATCTGCGATCCAGACCTGCGATCCTTTTTGCTTTGTCGAAAGGAAAGCCAACCGCTTACCGTCCGGCGCCCAGCGCGGGCGATCGGCGTCCTGTTCGGCGATGAGCTCACGCTCCCGACCTCCGGCTGTCGGCACGATCCATACGTGCGGTGTCTTCGTGTTGGCCGCCAGATCGACGTCGACCACGCTGAAAATCACCCACTTGCCGTCGGGGGAAACTTCCGGCTCGCCAACGCGCTTGAGCTTCATCATCTCTGCGAAGGTGAAGGGATGCTTGGTCTGCGCGAATAGTGGCAGCGAAAAAGAAACGACAGCAAGAAAGAACCGGAAGAAACGGCGCATCGGGGGCACCTCGTTTGGCAAACGGATGAGTGTAGCAGGAGAAAGGCGCGGCTTCTAGAGCGCTGGACTCGTTGCTCCGCCCTCGGAGAGCGTGGTCAGAATTCCTATCTGCCGTTTGAGTTGGGGCTCGCCGATACGCAGCTTCGACGGTGTGGCGGCTTCGCCATCCTTAACCGGCGCCTGCGCTCAGGATGACGACCATCGAGAGGACAGAATCCAACGGTTGAGCGGAATCGACCATTTCCGCTTGCCCTTCAGGTTTTCGATGGAAACCGTGGCAGGAGAAATCCGTAGTCAATATCTTTCAGAAGAAATTCTGCGCCGAAGCGCACCGGCAACCCATGCTTCAATCCGGCATCCAAGTAACCGGCAGAACTGCAGCGCCCTACCCTCGGCCTCACTGAGCGGAGAGGGGTCGAGGGAGGGTTGCCGCGGTGCGAGGTATTCGCGGCAAAAAAAGATCTTTATCTTTCTGCCCTCCAGAATCCTCTAATTCGATAAAATAAAAAGAATGAAACGGCTCTGGCGCCTAGTTTCGCCCGTTGCGGTTCTGGCCGCATGCCTCTTGCCTCCGTCTGTGGCCTCCGCCCAAGAAGGTTCCCTGCTCAGCGATCAGCCCAAGGGCATCACTCCCGAAGAAATCATCCAGCGCTTCGCGACCAAGGAAAAGGAATTCAAGGAGGCGCGCGATCAATACACGTATCGCGAAGACATTCATGTCATGACCCTGGACGGGTCAACCATTACGGGCCAGTACAAAGAGGTTTTCGACGTGCTCTTTGACGACCAGGGCCGTCGCATGGAGAATGTGGTTTTCGCTCCGCAGTCGACCCTGGAACAGGGCGGACTTTCGCTCGACGAAGGCGACATCCAGGATTTTCGCCACAGACTGCCCTTCGTGCTCACCATCGACGAAATTCCCGAATACAACATCATTTATGTGGGGCAGCAGCAGGAAGATGAGCTGCACTGCTATGTTTTCGACATTTCGCCCAAGCGCTACGAAGGCAAAAAGCGATATTTTGAGGGGCGGATTTGGGTCGACGACCACGATTTCCAGATCGTAAAGACCTATGGCAAGGCGGTTCCGGAGGTGCGCGGGAAAAGAGGAACCGAACATCTTTATCCCAAGTTCACCACGTGGCGGCAACAGATCGACGGCAAATACTGGTTCCCAACCTATACGCGCGCGGATGACACGCTGCACTTCCAGTTGAACGACATCCACATTCGCGAGATTGTGAAGTACGAGGACTACAAGCGATTCGGTTCGAGTGTGAAGATTCTCTATAACGGGCAGGAAGTGGAGAAGGCGAATCCACAGGAGCAAAAAACGCCCCAGAACCAGACGCAAAACCAGACGCCCCAGCAGCAGACGCCGCAGCAGCAGAAACCGCAGTAGAGCTTTTCAAGGTTGCAAGATTTTGAGCTTCCCAGGCTTGGAAAAGACAGTCCGTTCCACTTGGAAACAAGGAAAACTTGGAACGTTTGCTCCTTAATCTTTATCTTTGAAATCTCCGACCCTAATAGAACAGATACTTCCGCCACTTATCGTCGGACCGACCCATGAGCCGCATGATGTGGCGGCTGGTGTGGAGATTGAAGGCGCGCGGCTCGCGCATCAACTTCATCCCAGCCTCGGAGGGAGACTGATTGCCTTTGCGTCGATTACACGTGTGACAGCAGGCGACCAGGTTCTCCCAGGTGGAGGATCCTCCCCGGGAGCGCGGAATGACATGATCAAGCGTCAACTCGCTCGAAGGTAGTACGGTGGCGCAATACTGGCAGGTATTGCGATCGCGCAGCAGGATGTTTTTCCGCGAAAGTGCGCGGCTTTGGTGCGGGATGCGGCGATATTCGAGCAGGCGAATCACGGAAGGCACGCGCATGGCGACCCGTGCCGCGTGCAGGAAGTGACCGTTCTCCTCTTCGGTCATTGCAACGCCCTTGAGCACGAGAACCAGAGCGCGGCGGGCGGCGCAAACATTGATGGGTTCGTAAGAAGCGTTCAGAACCAGGACAGGAGCGTGCAACGAGTTTCCATCGTCGTCGCGATGCACCGCCGTGGCCGCGAATAGCCCGGCGGGATGCCTGTTTGTTGGCCCCGCCTCGACTTCACCTCTGACCGACATTGCCCGCTCCCTCATGTGCCCTGCTGATTGTCTGGCTCGCTTCCCGCTGTGTGTACGGAACTCTCAGATGCCCGATTCGAAGGCCACGTCAGCCA
>JASHRB010000730.1 GCA_030037575.1 Candidatus Sulfotelmatobacter sp.
CGATCTTGTCGATGCCGGAATGCTGCACCATCGCTCGTCCGATGGCACTCGGCCCGGTCACGATGTTGATCACGCCCGCCGGAACACCGGCTTCAATCGCGAGTTTTCCAAAGCGCAACGCGGTCAGCGATGTCTGGCTCGCAGGCTTCCAGACCACGGTGTTGCCGCAAGCCAGAGCAGGGCCGAGCTTCCACGACGCCAGCAGCAAGGGGAAGTTCCACGGCACGATCATGCCCACCACACCGACCGGCTCGCGCAGTGTGTAGGTGAATGCGGTGTCGTTCGTGTTGATCGTCTCGCCGTGAATTTTTGTGGCCAGACCCGCGTAATAACGAAGAACGTCGATCACCATCGGCATATCGACGTAGCGCGATTCGAAGATCGGCTTGCCGTTGTCGAGGGTCTCGAGCTCGGCAAACTCGTCGATATTCTGCTCGAGCAGGTCGGCGAGCTTCCAGATCATCCGTCCGCGCTCGCTCGAGGACAGCTTTCGCCAAGCGCCATTGCGATCTTCAAACGCCCGCCGCGCCGCTTCTGCGGCGCGATCAACATCTGCCGACGTGCCTTCTGCGATATGCGTGAGCACTTCGCCGGTCGCAGGGTTTACGCTGTTGAGCGCCTTCGCGCCATCAACCCATTTGCCGTCGATCAATAATTGGCCGGGTTCGAGTTTTGTTTTCGCCGCAAGCATTTCTTCGTCCTCGGTAATAGCCGAGCTGCGCCCGCCCGACCGTCGAGGGCGGCTATCGCCACGCAACGCATTATCGCGCCTTGAACGTCGCCGGCCGTTTCTCCACGTAGGCGGCCAAGCCCTCTTTTGCATCTTCGCTCTGGAAGAGCAACTGCTGATTTTCGCGCTCCACAGCAAGCGCAGATTCCATCGGAATCTCCCATCCCGTCTGAACCGCGCGCTTGATCCGCCCGACGGCTTTCGCAGCCTTGTTCGGCGGGCAAAATTGCCTGGCATACTCCATCACGTTCTCCATGAAGCCGTCGCGCTCATAAATGTCGTTCACCATCCCGAGCTCCCGCCCTTCCTCAAACGAGAACGTATTGCCGGTGACCATCAACTCGATCGCTTTGCTCTTTCCCACCAGACGCGAGAGCCGCTGCGTGCCGCCGGTTCCGGGCAGCACTCCGAGGTTTACTTCCGGCAAGCCAATCTTGCCCGCATCTTTGCGCGCAATGCGAATGTCGGCGGCCATGGCGATCTCCAACCCGCCGCCGACGCAGTGGCCGTTGATTGCAGCCACCACCAGCTTCGGCGTGTGCTCCAGCCGCAGCAAAGTTTCGTTGGCGTGCAGGCAGAAGTAGTATTTGAACGTCGGGTCGACGCTGGACAACATCTTGATGTTCGCTCCGGCAGAGAAAAATTTATCGCCTGCGCCGGTGAGCAGGATGACATAAACATCGTTCTCCATGCGCGCGCGCAAAATCGCATCGTCGAGCTGACGATTCATTTCATAGGTATAAGTATTCGCCGGCGGATCGCACATTTCAATCACCGCCACTCCGCCTGCAGCGCGGTAGTTCACAAGTTTTTGCTTCACCGTTTCGCCGGTCGCCGGTTGCATTGTCGTCGCCATCTTTATAGCTCCTTGTTTCAATTTCAAAAGTTCTTTGACAATCGCTGAATCCCTACTTGCTGCCGCTCCGAACCAGCCGTCGGCCCGTGCGGAACCTGCTCTCCCATCTGGATGTCATGCATCTCGATATCCTTCCAAACCGTCGCAGGGCGGCGGTCAGCAAGCTGCCGTTCGCTCGAAACCCTTCACTACTCTCGATGCCGTCCCCGTGCCGCGTTCATCACGCCGCACAGAAATATGTCGCTCATTTGGCGCGCCAGTTCGTCGGCATCGGCGTCGACTCGAGGATGGTGCCAGGTATAAATCCAGTTCATCATGCCAAACAGGCTGAGCACCGCGATGCGCGTGGAAAATTGCAACCCGCGCTCGCGCTTCAGTTCATCCAGCAGGCTCACGCAAATGCGATAGTACTCGCGCTTGATGGCTTTCACTTCCGAAGCAAAACCATTTTTGAGCGCGTCGTCCTCGTGCGAAAGCACCTTCATCGCGGCCTGATTCGACAAAAAATACTCCAGGTGGTTGAGAATGAAAATTCGGATTCGCTGCTCCGCGGAGCCTACGCCCTCGAGCCGGGTCTTCAGCTGCTCGACGATGGTGGTGAACGTGTGCTTCTGAATCAAGAACAGCAAGCGCTCTTTGGACTGGAAATAATAGTAGAGTCCGGCTAGCGACATGCCGCTTGTGCGGGAGAGATCGCGCATCGATGCGCCTTCATATCCTTTTTTGCAGAAGACGTCGGTGGCGTGAGCCAGAATCTCGCCCAGGCGTTTATCAAAACGAGTCGCGGGCAGGCGCGCTGCTCTTCGCCGATGTTCGGAAGCGCGGGGGCTGGTGGATGCGGCGGACATGAGTCCTGGGCTCATTCGAACGTTCGTTCGAACTGAGTATAACACCGCCGTGACCTGCATCACAATCGATTGGCTCTGGCCAGACGATCACCCTCGGCCGACCCGCGGCCCTGACCGGAGCCATGCTCCGCGATCAGTTCCGGATATCGGCCAGCAGTCGTTCGATCTCCATTTTCGTTTCTCCCGTCAGCGGCAGCAGCGGCAACCGCACGGTACCCCCGAAGTAACCGTTGAAGTCCATGCCGTACTTCACGCCCGGAATTCCCAATTGGCCTACCAGTCGTTCGGACGCGCCCACAATTCGTTGCTGCTTCAGGCGCGCCAGTTCAGCGTCCCCTTCTTTCCACGCCGCATAGACTTCATAGCACGCAGTCGGCGCAACACAGGCGAGAGCGAGAATTGCGCCCACAGCGCCCGCGTCCAGCGAGGGATGCAACTTATGCGCCGCCCCGACCAGCACCTGAAACCCAACTTCCTTCTGCCGAGTCTTCAAGTTGCCCACCATGCTTACCGCTGCCGATGATGGCTTGATCGAGGAACTGGAACCGGAGAGAGCGCCGACCGACACCAGTTCTCCGCCATTTCCGCCGGGGCTTGCGGTCGGAGGTGTAATCCTGCGCGGCGTCATGGCTTCGAATGTTTCGGTCACGGTGGCGCTGCGCTTGATGTGGCGCGTGCCCTCGACCATTCTGCGAACCTTTTCCACGTCTCCGCCCGATTCCTTAATCCCGATCAAGTTCGGATGCTCGGCCAATTCGATCACGAGTTCCGCAGGAATGTCATACCCGGTCGCCTGCGGAAAGTTGTAAATGATCACCGGCAACGGCGAGCGGTCTGCCACGGTACGATAAAAAGCAAGAATATTGGCCGGCTGCATCTGCTTTTTGTAGTAATGCGGCGTGCGTACCATGGCGATGTCATAGCCGAGTTCAGCCGCGTATTGGGTGAGCCGCAGCGTTTCAATCGCCGACTCAATGCCCGTTCCGGCGATCAAGACCTTGTTCGCAGCAGCCGCCTGGCGCGCCGCTTTCAAGACGTCGCGCCGCTCCTCATCGGAAAGCATGATCGCCTCTCCAGTCGAACCAAGCACGACAATGCCCGCGGCCGGTGTGCGCGAATAACGCTCAACGTTGTGTTCCAGCTTTTTGAAGTAGATGTTGCCGCCCGGATAAAGCGGCGTGGTGATGGGAGGAAAAATGCCGTGAAGAAGCATGGAAACCTCGCCCATTCATTATGCCACGGGTTTCCGCAGGTGTTTGCTCTCTAACCGCTCCGAACCGCCCTTTCGGCGTGCAACTGCTGCAGCGCGCGAATGTTCACTTCGCCCCGCTGCAGCGCCGCAATCCCCTCTGCGGCCGCGCGCGCCGCCGACAGAGTCGTGATGGTAGGAATGCGGGCGACAACTGCGGCGCGGCGGATCGCCTTCTCGTCAAACCAAGGTTCCAATCCGGTCGGAGTATTCACGATGAGTTGAATGCGCTGGCCTTTAATCAAATCGACGACGTTGGGGCGGCCCTCCTTTACCTTGTAAACCCGCTCAACCTTCATCCCCGCCGACTCGATGACGTCCGCCGTGCCGGAGGTTGCTACCAGCGTGAAACCCATGTCGACAAACTTGTGTGCCATATCGACGACGTAACGCTTGTCGTGGTCGGTCACGCTGATGAACACGGTGCCAGTCGTCGGTAACTTCTGGCCTGCCGCGAGTTGCGCCTTCGCGAAGGCCTCGCCAAAGCTGTCGCCCACGCCCATTACCTCCCCAGTTGACTTCATCTCCGGTCCGAGGACGGTGTCGACGCCGGGGAA
>JASHRB010000731.1 GCA_030037575.1 Candidatus Sulfotelmatobacter sp.
CCCCAACCACAGCACGAGCAGCGACAAAATCAGGAAGCGCACGAACCTTCCCGCGAAGATGGCGGCAAGAAAATCGCGAAAGCGCATCTCGAACACCGCCGCGCCCAGCACAAAGATCTTGAACGGCGTGGGCGGCGGCAGCATGGCCGGAAACATCAGCGCCCAGAATTCGTGCTGCTCGAACGAGCGGTGAATCCGCAGAAAACGCTCCTCCGGAATGCGTTTGCGCAGCACCTTCTCGCCGCCCGCGTATCCGATGAGATAAAGTGGAATGCTACCCAGCGCCGAGCCCAGCGAAGCCAGCAGCACGTCAAGCAACATGCGCCCGTGGTTCGCATAGACGTAGGTCGCGACGATCGCATCGACCGGCATGCCCAGCAGGGCGGAATCGGCCAAAGCAATCACAAAAACACCCCAGATTCCGAGATGCTGCAGCAGCGCCCAGATCCACGCCGTATAGCGCGCCAGAATATGGCCGACGGTTTTCAAAGGAAATTCAGTCTACGTGAAAAACCGCCGCAAATTCACCGCAAAGAAACATTTCCCCCCGGCAGCGGCCGCTGATTCCTGGGTTTATCGCAAAGTTATCCGGGTTACTTTGGTAGTTACTATGCACCAATTTTGATGCAGCTTTCATCTCCCCGTAACATTCGTCTGCTACAAACACATCATGGATCTGCATGTTTACAACACGCTGATCCTTTCCGACCTGCACCTCGGTGCAGCGACCAGCCATGCGCGCGAAGCCACGCGCGTGCTGAAAGAAAATCGTTTTTACCGGCTGATCCTGCTGGGCGACATATTCGCCGACCTCAACTTTGCCCGCCTCACCAAAGAACACTGGAAGTTTCTCGGCTACATTCGCAAACTGTCGAACCCCAAGCGCAGCATCGAAGTGGTGTGGGTCGAGGGCAATCACGATCACGGGCTGACCAACATCATGTCCCACCTGGTCGGTGTGCGGGTGTACCAGCATTACTCGTGGTACTGCGGCGCGCGCAAGCACATGGCGATCCACGGCCACCAGTTCGACGGCTTCCAGGTCAACAACGTTCGATTGAGCAGCCTGGGCACATCGCTCTATCTCAAACTGCAGCAAATGGATTTCAAGAACAAGCCGATTGCGCGGCTTATCGACCGGGTGAACACGCGCTGGCTGCGCATGTCGTCGAAAGTGGCTGCCGCTGCGCTGCAGTTTGCCAGGCAGCATGAGGCCGAACGCATTTTCTGCGGGCACACGCATGAAGCGATCCACGTCGAACGGGATGGAATTGATTACTACAACGCGGGCGGCTGGGTTGATTCCCGCATGACGTATCTGACCGTCGACGAGCAGGAGGTTTGCATCCATGAATACAACGAACAGCAATACCCGGAGCGAGTTGACGATCGTGATTCCGGCGAAGAACGAGGCCAAGCTGATCCCACGCTTGCTGACTTCGCTGACGAGTCAGGACTACTCGAAGATGTCGAGTACGAGGGTGTTGGTCGCTGACGCCAACTCGACCGACGGCACCCGGGAAATCGTCCTGAGTTTTCGCGACCGCCTGAAGGTAAGCGTGATTCGCGGAGGAGTGCCGTCGGTTGGCCGCAATCTCGGTGCAGCGCAGGCCGACAGCGATTACGTTCTGTTTCTCGATGCCGATATCGAGTTGGCCCATCCTTCGCTGGTTCGCCGCGCCGTGGAATCGGCGCAGCGCAAGCAACTCGACTGTGTGACCACCAACATTCTCTGCCGCGACGGCAATTGGATCGACAAGCTGCTCTATGCGGGCAACGATCTTTTTCAATATCTTTCCAGCCTGCACCATCCCTTCGCCACCGGAATGTTCATGCTGTTCGATCTGAACAAGTTTCGCGAGCTGGGTGGATTTCACGAGCAGGTTTTATTCGGCGAAGATTATCTGCTGACTCAGCAGGTCGAGCGCAAGCGCTTCGCCATCGTTGGCGGCGGCGTTTATACAACCAATCGCCGCTTTCAGAAGATGGGCCACTTGCGCGTGGGCTGGCTCTTCCTGAAAACCGCCGTGAATTTCCGGAACGAAGATTACTTCCTGCGCGATCACAAGTATTGGCAGACATAGCTCGGGCCGGGCTTCGCCGGATCGCTGCCAACGCCCCCTTTTTGCCTTGTGGCCACAACAACAGGATTCCGGCCAACCAGCCGGATCCTGTTTTCTTCCCCTTCGTTAGGACTCCGAGCCCCGCCCAAACGAAACACAAATCCGGGGTTGAAGGGAAAAACGCACTGCGTCCCCCCGCAAAAACGGGTTTGCACCTAGCCTCCTGGGATGCGCGCTGCAAGTCCGTAAACAAGCCCGACGTCCATTTCAGTATCCCGTACAGCCGCGAGCGAAGTAGACGACGGGGACCCGCGGGATCCTAAATCGGAAAGGATTCCGGTCGACAGAGGAAAGTTCATGTTTGCAGTGCCCCGAAAAGTTCGTCTCCCCCGCCTGCCTGAACGCGCCACGCTGGGAGGCGAGCGATTTTCTGATCGAAACCGCCGCCGAATGCAGTGGCGCGGGATGTTTTGGAATGGAAGCCGTTATTCCCGCGGATGTGAGAGCTCTCCGAAAAATAGCCTCCGCCAAGGGACGAGAACCTTGCCGAACCACATCGACACTCTCGGCCCCCCCAGGATTGTTGTACTCGCTGGCATTCGAGAGGGTCGCCGGACAGGTTAATATGCATGGGTTAGCGAGCTGCGGTACAGGGCAGTGAAGGTTGGGAAGGTCGATCCCTACTGACCGTGGAAGTCGGCTACAATCCCGAGATGCGGAGTTATTCTCGCTTCCCATAAGGCTTCCCATCCGTTGGTGTTGAAGGGGCTGAATCCCGGGACTGCCGTCCCGTGATTTGAATATCCAAGGGAACATTTCCGCCGGGTATTTGGGGCGGGCAAGACCGATGAGCGTGAACTAAAAAATTGCAGGCAGAACCAGTGGGCCGATGGCCCCGAACCTCCGCTTGGGACCAACCCGGTGGATGCGCCAAAGTTTCCGCAGCCCGTCCCGATTGCAAGCTGAAATTGAACTTAGAAGCGGAGCACAATGCCGGTCGAGATGCGCGCGTTATTCTGCGTCGTGCTGAACAAGGTCGAGCGCACGTAGTCTCCCTCGAGACGCCAGGCGAGCAGCGCTATCAGCTTGTAATCGAGGCCTCCGCCGAGAGCGGTGGCGAACGAGGTATCGGAGCCAACCCCCTGGTTCACATTGGCATGAGCAGCCCCGATCAGAACTTCGCCGAAAGGTCGAATCTTCCCCAGGCTGAGCGAAACTCGCGGCCCGAAGAGAAAATTGCGTTCCACAAAACCCGGATGCAGCTCCAGAGTGCAAAGCGAGGCGCATGCCGCGGGAAAGTTCTGCGAACCATAATGCGCGTCAAAATCGGCCACCAGGCCGAGCAGGGGAATGATTTTGCCTTCGACCGAAGCTTCCCATCCGTTGGTGTTCACGCTATGAGCCGAAGACAAATCGGTATTCATGTAGGAATAACCGAAGAACACATTGCCCCTCGGAATTTGAGCGTCGGCCAGCGTTGCCAAGAAAAACAGCGAAAGAGCAGCGAATCCGGTTGTCTTCATGCCGATCTTAACCTTACCCTTCCAGTCCGCGTAACCGGGGACGGAATTTAGATGCGGCGAGAGAGAAATGTGTCGACTGCGCGGGGACTGGAGAGTTCAACCGACCGCAGCGAGAGCACGATCATGGCGGGGGAACTCGGATTGAGGCGACGGCAAAGGCGGTTAGAAACGCCACACCAGCCCGGTTGAAACCCGGATATCGTTCTGCGTTGCGTCGAGCATATGGCTGTGAACGTAGTCCCCCTGAAGTCGCCAGGCAAATCTGTGCAAGGGAAGTCTCCGGTCGACGCCGCCGCCGCCATCTTCAATGATGCAATTGAAGGCTTCGCCGCTGGTAATCAATTGCTGAATTCCCCCGCCCACGTGAAGGAACAGCCGCCACTTGCCGTAGTTTTTCGAGACTCGCACTCCGAGCACGCCGTTGTATTGCTGGACTCCCGTGCGGTAGATTCCGCTGCCGTCGAAAAAGAATCCAAGATAGGGGCGGCTGGCGAATGTCTTCACCTCGACGCCGCCATCCCAGCCGCGAAAGGAAAGCCGATTGATGATATCGACCGAATTGGCATAGGCAACCCCGGCATAGACGTTTCCACTTTGAATAATTTGAGCGTTCGACACGGTTGCCCATAGCATCAGGATCAGAAATGCCAGAACCACGGCAGCGGTTTTCGACACGAAAATGAGTCCTCCTCGGCAACGATGCCAGCAGCAAATTCTACCTGAATGCGGGAAGCCCGTTGGATAAGTCGGTTAGATGCAGTGTACCGGACGACGAGGATGCCCTGGCTGGGCAAAATTGTGCCGCTGCAGAACCGGCCCGCGCCAGCAAAAAATTACCTCATTTTCATGGTTCCAAAAGCCGAGCACAAGCGTCTATTCATTAACATGACGCATTGGCAACCCGGGCCGCAGCCCGATCCCATGGCGGCTTGCAGAGTAGGACACCAGGAGTGCAAGTTGAAACTCAGTTTGGAAACTCGGAATAGCGGGGACGTGATGATTGTTCACTGCCAGGGCCGCATTGTGTATCGCAACGAGGCTCGGGCTTTGTCGCACCTGGTGGGCGAACTGCTGCAGTGCGGCAGCAAGGTTGTGCTCGACCTCAGCGGAGTGAGCTCCATCGATAGCGCCGGCATTGGAGAGCTGGTTCTGTTGCACACGCGCGCGCAATCGCAAAAAGCGGAGATGAAATATGCCAGCCCCAGCCCGCTGGTGCGCAAGCTGCTCGGGCTTACCCATCTCGATTCCGTGTTCGAGATGCACTCCAGCGTGTACCACGCGTTGGCGGCGTTTCAATCCGCCGAAGCCTGCGCACACTGTTGATCCCGAATCGCGGCAAATAATATTTTTCCTGATGGGGGAGAGGTGGGGTTGCAATCTAGCCCTCGCGTTGAAAGCGGTAGCGCCCTGCGCGCTGCCGCGCCGCGGCCTCGGCGACTTTTAAAAACGCCCGTGCGGCGTGCGAAAGGCCGGCTTCTTTGCGATAGATCAATCGCAGCTTCCGTTGGATTCGCAGCTCGCGCACCGGAACCCGCACCAATTCCGCCCGCGCCACTTCGGTCTCCACGCTGATCTCCGGCATCAGCGCCACGCCGTTTCCCAGCGCGACAAATTGTTTGATGGCCTGCAGCGTCGGCAGTTCCACATCCATGTGCAGCGGGGTTTTGTGCTTCTGAAAAGTCTGCAGAACTTTTTCCCGATAGGGCGACGCGACGATATGGGCCACAAACGATTCGGCGCCCAGTTGCCGAATGCTGATTTCCCGGGCCGTGGCCAGGGGATGCTGGGGAGGAACCACCAGCACCAGCTCGTCGAGGTAGGCCACCACCGAGTGCAGGCCGGTATCTTCCGGTTTGTAAGAGACGACGCCCAGTTCGGCGTTATGTTGCAGCACATGATCGGGCGTGCGGCTGCCGAGCGACCGCTGCACCGAGATTTTGATCATGGGATGCAAACGCCTGAACTCTGCCAGCACGGCAAGCAGGTACAGCGAGGTGAATTCGTTGGCCGCGATCGCCAGTTTTCCCTTCTGCAGTTCGCGCAATTCGCGCAGCGATTCCCGGGCGTCGCGGCGCAAATTGAGCAATTTTTCGGCATACTCGATCAAGACTTGCCCGGCATCGGTGAGAATGCCTTCGCGCGACGAGCGGTCGAACAAGGGCTCGCCCAATTCGTCTTCCAGCTTGCGAATGGTCTGGCTTACCGCCGACTGCGTGCGGTAAAGCTTTTCCGCGGCTCGAGAGAACCGGCGCTCGCGCGCCACCGCCAGAAACACTTCCAGCTGGGATAAATCCATATCTTGTTGCGCTAATGCAACTTAACATTTCATTAGCGCTGCTTATTATAGCAGACGGTCTAATGATGCGTACAAAATTATCAGTTTTGCTTCACATGGCTCCGCCTCGTACCATGAAGCTTGGGCAGCTGTCCGCTGCATCGATTGAGGGCCT
>JASHRB010000732.1 GCA_030037575.1 Candidatus Sulfotelmatobacter sp.
GTTTCTGAAAGATGCGGCTATCGAGCCCGACCTTGCCTTCAACTATGATGAGCTGGGCGACGCGTACGCCCTCATGCAGCAAGATGACAAAGCCGAGAAGAGCTATCGCGAAGCGCTTCAGCGCGACCCTCGGATGGTGAACTCGTATGTCGGCCTGGCGAAAATCTACGAGCGTGCTGCGAAATATCAGCAGGCGCTGACCGCGATCGACTCAGCTGTCGAGCTCGACTCCGGTCGAACCGACATTCATTACATAAAAGGGCAAGCGCTGATTCATCTGGGACACAGAGAAGAGGGGAAAAAAGAATTGGAAGCAGCCGTTCGCCTGGACAATGAACATCGCGCCGAGCGCGAAAAGCAAGTCGAGACCGGCACTGTTCCTTCTCCCGAAGTCCTTCAGGGCGAACCTTGAGCGGCAGGTGACCGGAACGAAAAATCAGAAGTGTCCTCCGTGCTTGATAGGACACTCTGACGAGATCCTTGCTCGGATGGTTTGATCTTCCTTAATCCTCTTTTGGAGGCGCATCCTGATCTACAGCATTCCCCTTAGGCATCTACGGGGTTTCCCGCATAGTCCGCCGATTCCCTCTTGGCTACCGTACACGTGAGCCGAGACTTACCGACACTTGCCACGATCGACTGCAAATTCGTACTGACAGATGCAGGAACTCAGGGCTAGCACCACGCCGCGCCACAGGATGCTAATGGCAGAGATTGGCTTTTCGTCCCATGCGAAGGAGAATTGTCTTGCTTGAACCAGATGTTTCAAGGAAGCGTGCGCGCGATTTTTCCTGGGTTTCGTCTGGAGTCGTTCTCTGGGCACTTCTGTCCGTTTCGGTTCCAATGGCTGGCCATGGCACAAGGCCGCGCGTTGCGACCAGTGGGCCTCCGCCTGCGCCACCGGCATCGGAGCCGCGACCGATGGCGTCCACTGAACGACGACAAATTCAATCCGCCTACGCGACGCTGCCCATCGTTTTTGAGGAGAATAAAGGCCAGGCGAACCAGGCCGTGCGGTACATCGCCCGGGCAAACCGATACACGCTGTTCTTAACCTCGAGTGATCTTGTATTTTCTCTGCGGCCAGCATCCGGCGCCGGTGACCCGAATCCTGTCGGACAAGGTCCGCTGGCAACTCCCCCCCAAGTCCATGCCCATCGCAGTCCGAGAAACGCATCTTCGAACGCGATCCACATGCAACTGATCGATGGAAATTTGTCCCACGTTGCTGCCAGTGGCGAACTCTCAGGAAAATCGAACTACTTCATCGGAAACGATCCCCGCAAATGGCTGCGCAATGTGCCGCTGTACGCACGCGCGTCTTATCGGAACGTCTATCGTGGAGTAGATCTCGCGTTCCACGGCAAGCGGGGCCGACTCGAATTCGATTTCCTTGTTGCTCCCGGCGCAAATCCCCGCCCGATCGGTTTTCATTTCAGCGGTACAAACAACCTGAAGTTGGACCGTGCCGGAGATCTGGTCATCTCCTCGCCCTCCGGAAGCTTTCTGCTTCACCCGCCTTTTGCCTATCAAGAACAGAACGGCTCGCGACAGGAGGTGACGGCGCGCTTCGCGCTTGAGGCCGCCCGTCGCGTCACTGTTGAATTAGGACCGTACGATCACACCCGCGAGCTTGTGATCGACCCTTCGGTAAGCTACGCTTATTCCACCTATCTCGGCGGTTCACTTGAGGACGATGGCTTCGGCATTGCCGTCGACAGCAGCGGCAACGCCTACATAACCGGGCAAACAGACTCGACAAACTTCCCTACGTCGGGAGGCGTACCGCCAAATTCAAATGCTGGAGGCTTTGACGTTTTTGTAACCAAGATTTCCCCGAGCGGATCGAGTGTTGTTTACTCGACTTACGTTGGCGGTGCGGGCAATGATAGCGGAAATGCCATCGCCGTCGATTCGTCAGGAGACGCATTTGTCACCGGGGGCACGTCGTCGAATAATTTCCCCACCACCCATGGGGCGTTTCAAACCACGTACGGCACAACCGCCGCCAGCAACGCATTCATCTTCGAGTTGAGTCCGGCCGGCGATGCTCTCACTTACAGTACCTACCTTGGCGGCACCGTAAACGACGTGGCTTACGGCATTGCATTGGACAGTTCCGGCAACGCCTACAGTGTGGGAGTGACTTCTTCCGCCGATTTCCCGACGTTGAGTCCATTGCAAACATGTGCCGGGGATTACAGCGGGTTCCTCAGCAAACTAAACTCCGCCGGCACTGCCCTGGTTTACTCCACCTGCTTGAGCCTAGGTGGATCGATTGGCGATGCCATCAACGCGGTTGCGGTCGATTCGTCAGGAAATGCATATATAACCGGAGCGACATCGAGTTCGAGCTTCCACACCACTTCCGGTGCAGTTCAGACTCAATTTGGGGGAGTTTCCGATGCGTTCGTAACGGTGATTAATGCCGCAGGAAACAACTACATATATTCCACATTCCTTGGGGGAAGTGGTTCTGATGTGGGCAACGGAATTGCCGTCGATTCCTTATTCAATGTCTACGTCACAGGCTCGACCGGATCGTCGAATTTTCCTGTCAAATCGGCTTACCAGTCCGCCTTCGCTGGTGGGAACGCCGATGCGTTTGTGACCAAAATTAATCCAACGGGAAGCGCGCTCGTCTATTCGACATACCTTGGCGGTGGCCAGTTCGATGCGGGAGCGGGAATTGCCGTCGACAGCGGCGGAAACGCCTATATCACCGGGCAAACTGATTCGCTCGCACCTGCGCCGTTTCCGACCACCGCAAACGCCACACAATCCGCTTTGGCCGGAGGATTTGACGCCTTCGTCAGCGAACTCAATCCCGCTGGCGCTCAACTGCTGTTTTCGACTTATCTCGGCGGTTCTGAAGACGAAGACAGCAGCGGTGGTAAATACGGCGCCATTGCGGTCGATAACTCGGGTGCGAACATCTATGTCACCGGAGACACCGCCTCAGTTGATTTTCCCACGCAGTCGCCTCTATATCCCGGCAATAACGGAGGTGCGTCGGACGCTTTCGTCACCAAGTATTCGCAGCCCTCCTTCGCCCTCTCAACGACCACATTTGCCGCCGTTTCTCCAGGGAGTTCAGCGACATCGACCGTCACGCTCACTTCCCTGAACGGGTATGACTCCCCGGTTAAACTGACTTGCACCGTCTCGGGCACCGGATCGCCGCTGCCCTCTTGCAGTGCGAACAGCTTTTCGGCAAATCCGGTCACCCCGACTTCGGCTGGTGCTCCCACGACGCTGACGATCACCACCACAGGACTGAGCGGCAACACCCGGCAGCAAAGGGGGGGGGTCTCTTACGCGCTATGGTTGCCGCTAACGGGTTTACCGCTGATCGTGGGCCTGGTATTTTCGTCTTCCGGTTCGTGCCCAAAAGGTTGGTTTGGTTTTCTGGCCCTTTGCCTGGCCTCCGGACTGCTTCTGATTCCTGCCTGCGGAGGGGGCAGCGCTGGCACTAGCGGAAGCGGAAGTTGCAACGGTGCGCCGAGTGCCCCCACAGGGCTTGCCGCATCCGGCACAACCACCACGGGAACCACTCTGAATTGGAATGCAGCCGCGGTTGGTGCAAACTGCAGCGTAACCGGCTACACGGTTTACCAGAATGGAAAATCGATTGGCACGCCGAGCAACACAACTTTTAACGTGGCCAGCTTGACTGCTGGAACCCAGTACAGCTTCACGGTGGCGGCGAGCGACTCAGCAGGGACCTCTCCGCAAAGCACAGCCCTCTCCGTCACAACTCTCTCCAGTGCCACACCCGCCGGCATCTATACGGTCGCAATCACGGCAGTTGGAACTGACGCAAATCAGAGGACTGAGTCCTCCGTGCTGACTCTGACGGTGAACTGATTTCGCGTCATAACGCACGGACGCTTCCCCCGGAGTAGTCCGTTTTGGCATTGCTTCCTCCGCTTCCTCCCTCTGGATTTGGCACGAGGCAACGATCTGGTCTAAGATTCTTGATTGCGCATTTGTCGAACGCCCCGCCGTATTAACATGAGCATGATCGATCTTGCATGTGGAATTTGTTCTTTTCCGTGTCGGGCAGCGTTTGCGCCAGTGGAGGAATCGAAGGTAGTGAGTTTTCATGCAACCAAGATGGACTTCAGGCAGATGATGCGGCCGGTCACGTACGCAAGCTTGGTGTTGCTTTTCGCTGCGCTTGCGATTCCCGCGGCTTACGGACAGTTTACGCTGACCGCTGGAACTCCCCAGCCTCCTGCGGTCGATCCCGGCGGGTCCGCGACCGTGATCGTCACTTTGACACCCCTGGGCGGCTTCAGTGGAACGGTCAACCTTACCTGCGCAGTGACCTCGAGCCAGGTCACCAGTGACTTGCCCACTTGCGGGATAAGTCCCGATTCTGAGAGTGCAGCTTCCACTCCCTCGCTGACCATTCTGACTGCGGCCGACACCCCGGCGGGCGCTTATCACATCACCGTGACGGGCACCGACGGCGCTACGGTGGTAACTACTATCGTCAGCTTGAACGTGGCAAACCTGGCCGAAGACTATACGATCACGATTTATCCCACCGCTGCCGTTCCCAGTCCTGTGGTCGCGGGCAGCGTGGCCACGGCCGCAGTAACCGTCGCCCCAATCGGCAGCTATACAGGAAACGTCACGCTCTCCTGCTTGTCGGTGAGTCCTGCAGTTGCCGGCGCTCCGACATGCTCATTCGATAAGCCGACTGTCCCCGTATCGAGCGGCGTTCCCGCAACCTCCACCCTCACCTTGACCACGTATGGCTACATCAATACACCTACGACCACGAGCAAGCTCTTTAGCGGGCACGCGTTCTATGGCTTGTGGCTGGTGTTCCCGGCTCTGACCCTGGCAGGACTGGGTGGAGTCGGGCAGCGTGGCAGAAGGTTTTTGGGGATGTTCTTTTTGCTGGCCGTTGCCGCCGCTTTTCTGCTTATGCCCGCGTGCGGCTCAAACTCGGCCATCGTCACTACGAATGTCAACGAGATCACGCCGGCAAATACCTACACATTCACGTTGACGGGAGCCGATGCCCACGGAATCGGGCCCAGCAGCACCACCTCGGCTACGGTCACCTTACAAGTGACCTCGGAATAGCTCATCGATGTACCACCGAGTATGCGGGAAAGCTCTTGGCCGCGCGCTGTCCGCTTGTGCCTGCGCGCTGTCTTGCTCGGTCGCGGCGGCCTCTCAAACTGATCGTGGATCGAAAGTCCCTACCTCATCTGAGCCGGTGATTCGCTGGAGCGAAGAAACACCTGGATGCACGTTTTCTCGGGGCGCAGACGGCAAATACGGTTTCGGACTTTGGTCGGGAGACATGGGTATCATCTTGTCCGTCGATGCGCGCGAGGTGCAACTGCTTCGCCATCGCATCGAACCCATCTTTAGCGTTTTCCTCACAGTTCGCTACCGCGGAGCTGCCAGTCTGGACGAAGCTCCCGACAACATCACGTTGCAGTTCGTGAAGCATTTCAAAGTCGTGCAGTCGTCTGTCGACACCGATTCTTACGCGCAGAAGATCCAGGCAGACGCAGAGGCTCTCGATGACGAGACGCGGCGGGCCATCGCAAAACGCCCCGAAGAGAAGCAGGCCCGGCAGGGTCGGCTACAGGAGTATCAGAAATCGGCTGACGAATTGATTGAGTTCCTCAACAGCAATAGCCTGCGCGGGGCACACCTCGATCGCGCCATGCCGGAAGTTCGCGGCTGGGTATTCTTCAATACCGACACCAAGTGGCTTGGGAAATGGAAGGCACAGGAGCAATTTGTTTTGCGCTTTCCGATCGCCGGAAAAATCTTCGAATTTCCCTTCAC
>JASHRB010000733.1 GCA_030037575.1 Candidatus Sulfotelmatobacter sp.
CGCCGGTGGAGGAAAGAATTCCTCCAATCCCCTTGATCGTGCTCAAGTCTGCATGGCGGAAAGAGTAGCTACCTTGTACCGGTGTATCGCGAGGAGCTTCCTGATCAAGCGGACCGAAAAAGCCGTGCGATTGAATGTCTCCCACCGGCTTGGGATTCACCAGCGTCGCCTCGAACTGAAGCGGCTGGCCGGGACCGATTTCCTTCATATTTAACTTGCTGATGGCAAATTCCAATGGCGCCTTGTTTGGATTCGCCGTGTTGATGAGCAGCTTGGTGTCTTCGCAAACAAATTGGTCGACGACAATGCTAACCCGGCGGCTCTCCTGGCGCAGGCCGGTGACCTCCTGGCGGTCTTCCTTGGGCGGAATGTTGAGTTCGAGCCCTTTTACATAAACCATGTCGACATGCATGGGGGAGCGAAACAAGCTGTGCAGCGAAGTCCGAAAACGGAATTTCTGAAGATCGATGAGCGGCTGAATTCCAGGCTCATGCGGATTGGGATCGGTCGCACCAAAGATCTTCAATCCGTTTCCTGTCACCTGAATGCCGTTCGCTAGGGAAACCGCGAAGCCTCCCAGTTGCACTTTGCCATGAAAACGGGTCGAAAGGGTTTCGACCACTCGCGCCCGAAGAATCGGCTCGGCGCGAGCGATGATGAATCGCACTGCCGCCACAGAACTGACAAAGAGAATCAGCGCAACGATTCCTAGCCACATCCCAACGTGATAGGGGTCTTTGTGGGCGCGCATTCTGGTTGACCCTCCGCCGTGATAAACATAAATCTCCGCACCTGCGGACTTGCCAGATTATTTTGATGCAGTTTGCTGGCGGGTTGGTCATGGTGTTTTCGATGGGCGCGGAGGAAGGCGGCGGCTCACAAATTGACCCCCGGTAAAAGCAAGGAATGGTGTCAATCAATATTTTGTTTCAATCCGTAGACGTCCAGCTCGCCCTGCGGATTGGTCGCCGTATCCAGGTCGTGCCCGGTCGAGATATAGACTTTGCCGTTGGCAGCGATCGGGGCGCTGAATTTAATGCCGTAACCCGGAGCGTCTCCGCTGTTCATATTGCTGTCGTAGAGTTCGCCGGCGGCAAGGTTGTTGGGATTGTAGGCCCGTAGCGTTGCGCTGGTCGGCGCGGCCTGTTGACTGTTCTGCAGGGGGTCGCCATGGTCGATCATCCAGAGAATCCCGTTGGACGTGCCATTGGCCGAAATGAATGGGGTGGTGCCGTAGCTGCCCTCGAGAATGTTGGGCTGCGTGTATCCGCCGTAAGCAAGAGTTCCTGAGTAGGGGAACTGCCTTACCACACCGTTATATTGGTACACCGCGGTCGGCGTGATCCCCAGATAGACCGACCCATTAAAGTACGCGGATGTGCCGAAAATTTCGTACGAGTTAATGTAGGCCGACCCGGATTCGGTGGTGCCGGTGCAGCTCATCTCGTAGGGAGCCAGCAAATCGCTTTCGAACCAGAGGGTTTGCGTGGCCCCGGTGTCGTCGTTCTGCTCCTGGCCAAGATCGCCGGTGTTCACCAGATAGATCTTTCCAGTTTTTCCGCCGGCCACAAGTTCCGTGGTATTGGGAATGAGCAACAGGCCGCCCGAGGCCAGATCGGCATCGGCGCAATCCATGTAGGCGTAGACGTAGGGGGTAAAGTAATCTTCCCGCTGAAGCGTGGGGGTAAACTTCAGCACCGAGTCGCCAAAGGCGGTCTGGCCATCCCAAGGCCCATTTCCGGTAGTGATATAAACATAATTGCCGTCTGAAACTGGGCCGCCACCGCCCATCCAAACGCCGCCTGCGCTCGCGTATGTCCCCTCGCCTACAAGGTTCGGACTGGAGTTGAACACCCCCGTCTGCGTGAAGGTCGTGCCATCGTAGGTGTAGGCCAGCAGCCACCCGCTATGGCAACTGCCGAAGCCAAAGAAAACCGAGGCTGGGCTGCCGGGCAAAACCAGAAGCGCCGCTCTTTGCAGACAATCGGTTCCGAGTGTGGTGTCATTGGTGCCCGCCACCTGCGCGGTGACCTGAATCGGGCTTCCCGGCTGTTGCTGTCCGGTGGTGATATTCAGCGCGTTCAGCCGGAATGTTCCTCCCGCCGCGGCGGAAGTCTGCGTGGAGACGACGTACATCGTGTTGGTCGTCAGATCGATCGCCGGGGTTGAGGTGATGCCTTCGACGGGCAGAATCGAGCCATCTGTCAAAGGCGTTTCGCCCGATTGCAGCAGCGAAACCTGCCATAGCGGATTGGCATTGGTGCCGGCGTTGCTATCGGCGTCGAAGGCGTAGACGCTGTCGTTCTCGGTTGCAGCAAAAAGAACGTTGTGGGTTGCTCCGTTGACGGTCAGGTTCGAGACTAGGAGCGGCTGCCCGTACACATAACCATCGACCAGCTGGGAGAACAATTTACCAAAGCTCGAAGGACTGACGTTGGCCGGCGTCAGAATGGCTTCGTTGGGATTGAGACCGCTGCGGTTCTGGTCTACGTGAAACATCGGAATGTTCGCCCCGGTGGCGGTCGAGTTTGCCACATCCACGGTTGCGCTGCTCGTGAATCCACCGAATGCTGCGGTCACGCCGGTCGTTCCTGCCCCTACCGCAACGCAAAAACCACTCGAGTTCACGCTGACCACGCCCGCACTCGAAGTGCTCCAGGTGGCCGAGGAGCTCACGTTCGCCGTGGTTCCATTGGCATAGGTTGCGCTTGCGGTGAACTGTTCGGTTCCCCCGACCGTCAGACTGGATGAAGTTGGGGAGATTGCCAGTGACGTCACCGGCACGGCGGTGACGGCGAGCGTACCGGAGCCGCTAACTCCGCTGTAAGTCGCCGTCACGGTTGCAGATCCAGCCGATACGCCGGTGGCGAGGCCGGACGAAGAACTGATCGTGGCAATCGCCGACGAGGAGACGCTCCACACAGCCCCGGTTGAGGTCACATTGGCGGTGGATCCATCGCTATAATTCGCGGTCGCGCTGAACTGCTGGCTGGCGCCTACCTCGATGGTCGCGGCGGCAGGCGAAACCGTCACGGAGGTGACCGTGGTTGTTACCGTTGGTGGCTGAACGGTCAGCGTGGCGCTGCCCTTCATTCCGCTCAGCGAAGCCGAAACACTGGTCGATCCCGACGACTTTGCGGTGACCAGCCCGCTCGCATTCACGCTGGCAATCGCGGAAGCAGAAACTGCCCACGTCACGCTCGAGTTCACATTGGCCGTGGAGCCGTCGCTGTATTTCGCGGTCGCGCTGAACTGCTGGGTCGCTCCCACCGCAATGCTGGCACTGGCCGGCGACAGGGAGATCGACTTCAACGTCTTGCTTGGCGTGGAAGTGGGAGAGCTTGATACTCCGCTGCATCCTGTACTTACGATAAGTAGTGCAAGCGACGGAGGCACAAGAAGATATATCAGCCGAGAATAACTAGTGGCCTGCATCGGTTTCGCTCCACTGAAAACCGTACGGACGGTTGAGACGGTGCGTTAGTGTCCACGATGTGCGTCAAGGGTTGCTGCGGACTTCGCGATTCCCGGCGGGACAATTGGCAACTCGGAGCGAGATTGGCGGGCGGACTAGAACTTTCGATTACCGCTTAGCGGCTTTTTTCCTTGGGCTGATACATGATTTCTGGTACTTTCTCAGAAATTATTCTGTACGTTGCGACTTGCCGCGGCTGACAGTTCAAAGACTTAAAAAAGTCAAGCGCCCGGGCAAGTGCACCATGTTTATCGCCGCTTCGTCTGAGCCCTCGGTCTTGCTCGCTTTGCGGGGGCCTGCAGTTCTGCTGTCGGAAAGCCAAAACAAATCCAATTGGAGAAGTGTGCATGTCGAAGTCTTTATTGCTCCTTGTGTGCCTGTCGGCTTTCTTCGCAACCTCCGCATTTGCCACCGTAAACGTGACCTCTCCCTCGAACGGGGGCACTTACTCCGGCCCCGTGCAATTTACGGCCACAGCATCGACCAGCACCTGCTCGAAAGGCGTCGGGTCCATGGGCATCTACACTGCGCCTTACCAACTCGCTTACGTAACCGACGGAAGCAGTCTAAATACGACTCTCACCCTCGACCCCGGAACCTACGATACTGTGGTTGAAGAGTGGGACAACTGCGGCGGCGCAACCACGGCTGCCGTCACGATCAAGGTCGAATCCGGAACGACCGGGGTCTACGTCACTTCTCCTGCCAACGACAGCACGGTTGGATCCCCGGTCACCTTCAAAGCGACCGCGACGACGACGTGCTCGAAAGGCGTTTCCTCAATGGGAATCTACACTGCTCCTTCTCAACTCGCTTACGTCGTCCAAGGAGCGACGCTGGACCACAATCTGGCGCTGAGCCCAGGAACTTACGACACAGTGGTTGAAGAATGGGATGGTTGCGGAGGAGCGGCAACGACTCCGGTAAAGATCACAGTCAGCAGCAGCGGCGGAGGAACCTTCACCGCGCTGCAGCATAGTGGCGGTTGGGCAGACTATGGCCAGCGTGGTCCGAGCTTCATCGACTGCTCACCATCGCCCTGCGATGACATCACATTCTCCTGGACCCAGAATATCAAGTCTCCTTCCCTGAGCGGCGAGGCCATGCAGACTTATCTGTCCGGCAGCGAAGGTTATGGCGATGCCCTCTTTAACAACCATTTGATCGGGGTGGATTCGTCTCAAGGTTTGCCCGACACCGACCATACGCTGATTCCGACGCTGCACAACTTCACCTACGACGTGTATTTCTACATGGATGACGTGGGAGCGTCGCAAGCTGTCGAATTCGACATCAATCAGTTCTTCAACAACCAAGGATGGATCTGGGGCCATCAGTGTACGCTCGCCGGCGCCAATGAGTGGGACATTTGGGATAACGTAAACGCGCAGTGGGTGGGGACGGGAATTGCCTGTAACCCGGTAGCGAATTCCTGGAACCACCTCACCATTCAGGTGGAAAGGACATCGAGCAATCAGCTTTTGTACCAGACGATCACGCTCAACGGGAAAACCAGCACCGTGAACGCCTACTACAATCCGGGATCGGCCGTCGGGTGGTATGGCGTAACCATCAACTATCAACAGGACGGAAACTACGAGCAATCGCCCTACTCCGTCTATCTCGACGACTTGACATTCACCTACAATTAAGAACAATGAAAATGACACGGTGGGGCGCATCTTTCGCGCTGCGCCCACCGTGCAAATTGGTCGAATCCTCCGCTCTTGGCCGATGCGCAACGCGGCCTTTTTCCGATCGGGGTGTACAACCTCTGAGTGATTCAATCTCCTTATTTCTCTTGCCCGATCCGGCATTTCTGGTATGCTCCCTACATTATTTAACCGACGGCTTTGAATTCCTTCCCGTGCTGGCCCGCTCGCCAGTCTTCAAGGGTGTGACTTGAAGTAAGCCGTTGTAGGCCTCCGCGCCACAGTCAGCCGCTGGTTTCGAGTGGTCGGCGCTTCGGCTCGCGCCCAGGTGCAGTCGTGCGCTGCAGGCGGCTGCAGATCGAAAGGCAAATAAATCCATATTTTGGAGAAGGGTTTGATGTTGAAATCTTTATCGCTGTTTGTGTGCCTGTTGGTCTTGATCGCTCTCCCAGCTTTTGCAACCGTTAGCGTCACGGAACCCGCGAATGGCGCAACCATAACCGGCCCCGTGCAATATGTTGCCTCGGCGACGACCACGACCTGCTCAAAAGGTGTGGCTTCCATGGGCATTTACACCGCGCCGGGGGTATTGGCATACGTCGTAAACGGGGACAAGCTGAACACCACGCTCAACCTTAGTCCGGCAACTTACGACACCGTCGTCGAAGAGTGGGACGAATGCGGTGGGGCGTCGACCACCCCGATCACGATCACGGTAAAGCCAGGCAGCGGCTCCTCCGGCGTTACGGTGACTTCGCCCGCAAACGACAGCACCGTCGGCTCACCGGTGAATTTCAAGGCAACCGCAACCACCACCTGCTCGAAGGGCGTTTCGTCGATGGGGATTTACACTGCTCCTGGCGTTCTGGCTTACACTGTCGAGGGAGCAAGTTTGAACTACAACCTCCCGTTGAGCGCCGGAATATACGATACGGTCGTCGAAGAATGGGATGGCTGTGGAGGGGCGGCAACGACGCCGGTAACCATCACCGTGAGCGGCGGCAGCTCATTTTCTGAACTTCAACACAGCGGCGGCTGGGCAGATTACGGCCAGCGCGGGCCAAACTTCGTGGATTGTTCACCTTCGCCCTGCGATAACATCACCTTTTCGTTCACCCAGAACATACGGTCTCCGTCGATGAGCGGCGAGGCCATGGAAATGTCTTTGGGCGGGAGCGAAGGATACGGTGATGGTTTGTGGAATAACCATCTGATCGGCACCGATTCTTCCCAAGGTCTGCCCGACACAGACCATACCTTGGTTCCCAGCCTGCACGACTTTACCTACGACGTTTATTTCTGGGGGGACGACATCAGCCTGTCGCAGGCCGTCGAGTTCGATATCAACCAGTTTTTTAATAATCAGGGCTTCATTTGGGGCCACGAATGCCGGGTCGCCGGCGGCAATGAGTGGGACATCTGGGACAATGTCAACGCAAGC
>JASHRB010000734.1 GCA_030037575.1 Candidatus Sulfotelmatobacter sp.
TCGTCTTCCACATGAATTACTGGATGGATTACGATCTGCGCTGCGCTCGCGGCCGGAAGCCGCCGTATCCGCAGCACAATGCGGAGAGTTTTCTGTCAAAGCCGACTCCGGCGGATGCTCAGGAATGGGACTAGATGAGAAAGCAGTTTGCCTCGCTCATCGAAGCTTCTGCGCGTCTGGCCCACCTACGGGCCGAAGGGCCGAAGAGCTTGCCGGGGTAGCCTCTCCCCCTCACCCGGCTCCGCAAGAGCGAGCAAATACGCTGGAGGCCGTTCTTTGGCAATCGGTCGCGCAGCACAGCTATCACATCGGGCAGATCGCCATGATTGGCCGCGCGCTACGGGCCTGGCCGCCGCGCGGCGGTGGGGACACCTGGTGAGCGCTCCATCGATTGCTTCGGGCCATAGCCTCCTCGCCCCCCGGTCGGTGTGAGTTATGCTGAGAGCGAACCCGAGTCACGGTTCGCTTTCATGCTATCTGATTCGATCATCCTCAAGCACATCGCGCGCCAGCCCAAGCGAACTGCCGGTTTCAAACAACTGGTGCGCGAGCTGGGCCTGCAGGGCGACGGCCGCCGCGAACTCGACTCTCATCTGCAAAAGCTGATCGAGGCGGGGCGACTGGTTCGCAGCGGCTCCGACCGCTATGGGATAGCGCAACCTGCGGGCGACAAGAATCTGCTGGTGGGCCGGCTCACCATGCATCGCGATGGTTTCGGCTTTGTCATTGCGGATGCGAGTTCGCTGAGAGAGCCGCTCAAGTCGCGAATCGTTGGAGATGTTTTCATTCCGCCCCCCGCGATCGGCAATGCCATGCACGGCGATCGCGTGCTGGTGGAGGTAACTTCCACTCGACCGGATGGCCGAGCCGAGGGGCGAATTGTTCGGCCGGTGGTGAGGGCCAACCCGACGGTTGTGGGTATTTTTCATTACGGCCGCCAGCACAATTTTGTCAAGCCCATCGACAGCAAGATCACCCAGGAAATCGTGATTGGACCGGGAGATCAGTTTGCAGACGAAACGCCGGCTTATTCAACGAATTCCTCTGCTCCCTGGGTTGGGCGAGAACCCGGACAACCGCCAAGAGCACAAAGGAAAAAATCTCCCGATCGCGTGCTCGGCGATGAGGCCGCCCGCACTTCGTCGGGGAATGATCTGGAAGGCATTGTGGTGGATGTCGAGATCCGCGATTGGCCGACGCCCACCAGAAGCCCGCGCGGACGGGTGATCGAAATTCTGGGGCGGGAAGACGATTTCGGCGTCGACGTCGAGATCACGATTCGCAAATTCCATTTGCCGCATCATTTTCCCGCGGCGGTGCTCGCACAGGCAGGGGAGATTTCGTCAACCGTTCCGGCGCGCGAGATTCACCGCCGCCGCGACTTTCGCGAATTGCCCGTGGTTACCATTGACGGCGAAACCGCGCGCGATTTCGACGATGCGGTTAGGGTGGGCCAGCTTCCCGGCGGGAACTTTGAATTGCAGGTTCACATTGCCGATGTGGCCGCATACGTGACCCCGGGTTCCGCGCTCGACCAGGAAGCGCGCCTGCGCGGCACCAGCGTTTATTTTCCCGATCGCGCTGTGCCCATGCTGCCGCTGGAATTGTCGACCGACATTTGCAGCCTGCGCCCGCATCTCGACCGGCTGGTGCTCTCCTGCGTGATGGAGATTGACCATGGCGGGGAGATTGTTCACTACGAACTGAGCGAGGGCGTGATTCGCTCGGCGGAGCGCATGACCTACCGGGCGGTGAACGCCGTGCTCGAAGGCGATCGGGAGTTGCGGGAGCGCTATGCCGGGCTGGTTCCGAGCTTCGAACTGATGCGCGAGCTGGCGCTGATTCTGCAGCGCAAGCGCCAGCGCCGCGGCTCGATTGATTTTGATCTGCCGGAGCCGGTCATTGAGTTCGACGAATTTGGGTTGATGAAGAGCATCGCCCGCTCGGAGCGCAACATGGCGCACCGGCTGATTGAGGAATTTATGCTTTCAGCCAACGAGTGCGTGGCGCACCATCTCGAATGGAAACGAATTGCGTCCTTGTACCGCATTCACGAAAAGCCGGATGCGAAGCGGGTTTACGATTTCGAAGTGATGGCGGCAACATTCGGATATTCGCTGGGAGTCGGCCCCCTCCCCATCCAGCGAGTGCAGTTCAAATCCGACCGGCGCGCCGCGCGGGGCACGGGTAAGCAGGCGCACACGCTTGAAATTCCCAAAGAAGTCCACATTACGCCGCGTATGTATCAGAAGCTGACGGAGAAAATTGCCGGCCAGCCGGAAGAGCGCATCTTGAGTTATTTGATGTTGCGCTCGCTCAAGCAGGCGCGGTATTCGGAGGAAAATCTCGGCCACTTTGCCCTCGCGGCCACCAGCTACACGCACTTCACCTCGCCCATTCGACGATACCCGGATTTGATTGTGCACCGCATTTTGAAAGAAGTGCTGAACAGTAGCTCCCGGTTCTCGCAAAAACCGGAGGAAACCGGGCCGCCGACCTCAGACCGGGGGACTTTTCAAGGGGAGAAGCCATCGCCGTGGTCGAAGCGGCGCGCTCCGGCCGGGCATCGAGAAGCGCACGCGCCCCGGGGCGGGCCGATCTCGATGGAAGAACTTCACGAGATTGCGGAAGAGTCGAGCCAGTCCGAGCGCCGCGCCGACGATGCCGAACGCGAGTTGATGGAGTGGAAGAAAGTCAAATTCATGCAGGAACGGATCGGCGAAGAGTTTGAAGCGCTGATCACCAGCGTTACCAAGTTCGGATTTTTCGTCGAACTCACCGATTTGTTCGTGGAGGGCCTGGTTCCGTTGAATTCGCTTACCGACGACTTTTATACCTATCGCGAGAACACGCGACAGATTATGGGCCAGCGCTTTGGCAAGACCTACGCTTTGGGCCAGAGAATTCGAGTGTTGGTTGACCGCATCGATCCCCTCGAGAAAAAGACCCAGTTTGCCGTGGTGGAAGAGGCGCCGGCAAGATTAGAGGCAAAGCCCGCGGCGAAATCGAAACGCAGTCGAAATAGCGATCGATGATTTCACCGGTCTCCCCCCACTTTTTGCTCTGGCTCATTGTCGGCGTCAGCATCTTGCTGATGCTGATCCGGCCGCGCAATATTCCCGAAGCTTATTGGATCGGCGCAGGGGTCGGGCTGCTGCTCGCCTTGCGG
>JASHRB010000735.1 GCA_030037575.1 Candidatus Sulfotelmatobacter sp.
GGGCTACACAGTTCTGCCACGACGAGGGATTGAATTTGAATGTGCGGGCGTCGATTGGACTGGCGACGTATCCACACGATGCGCGCGACGCGCACGACATTATTCGCCAGGCCGACGAAATGATGTATCTGGTGAAGAACACGACCCGCGACAACATCGGCATCGCGCAGCGGGGGGTGATGAAGTAGCGGGAGTCAGTTCTCAGTTTCCTGTTTTCCCTTTCCAAGCCCGGAGTTCTATAGCGTGCAGACGAATCGGCCGCAATCAGAAGTGGCGCAGTTTGCCGAGGAAATTGCATGCCAGCGTGAGATCTCCTGGGGTGGGCTTCGCTTGATCAGGGCAGGCTCTCGACCTGTGCTTTCTGGCACGGTCTGCACCAGAAATGCCCGCGCGGCACAGAGTTTAGAACCTACCTCTTGCCGCATCCATCAATTTCAGCCGATCTGCTCGCCCTCGGCATATTTGCAGAAATTGTGCATCAACCTGCGGCGCAAGGTCGCACGCTCGCAACGGACGAAATCCTGCAGCCTGATTCGGGACTCCATGAGTTGGGAAGTCGTGGTCAATCCTCCTTAGGCCGTGATCCAAGCCCGGGAGATCGAAACACCATATAGAACTTCGATCTGGATGCGTTTGATATTGCAAGCGGTGGAGCAGGCGGGCGCTGCGACGGTCTACTCCGGGGGCACCTGGCGGGCAAACAGCGTCAGTCCGTTAGGAACGATTCGAGTGGTGAACCGGCTACCCGGGTAAGGCTCAGCCTCACTTCGGCTGTCCGGCCGGGTTCGTCGCAGACTTTCCAGAATCTTTCACTTCCGGCTTGTACGGGTTGGCATTGGCTTGGGCTTTGGGATCAACGTTGAAATCCCAGAGATAGAGGTTCGTCCCGCCCTCAGTCTCTACTTCGATCATCGCGTATTCGCCGGGCGCGAGATCGGAAACCGGGGTTAGCTTGAGCCAGCCGCCTTTGATGCGGTCGACGGTGGTCCTGACGACGGTCTCGTCCTGGCTGACTTTGCCGGCGACGTTTCGTTTCAGGTCGCCAACGATGCGCTTCCCGTTTTTTTCTTTCAATTGAACGATGCGAAAGCGATCGTAAGGAACGATCGGTGGTTGGGGTTGTTGAGGCTGCTGGGCACGCGGGGCATCGAGGCTGGGTTGCTGCATCTTTGCGGATGCGGTTTCGCCGGGCGGCGGCTCGGAAGTTTCGTCTTCGAGGTTGATGTAGATCGACGGCACGGTCACGTGAGAGTGGATGAGGGCGTGCGCGCCCTCGAGTTCGATGGTTTCCTTGGCGCTGGCGGCGGGACCGAGCGCCTGGCGCAGGATGTTGGTACGGGTGTTGGGATTGATGTCGCCTTCGGCCTGCTGCATTTCGAGGACCTGCGGCTGGCCTTGATAGTTATCGAGCAGGTAAACCCCGGAATCGTCGGGCAGGCGCAGGCCGGGAGCGACCTCGGGAAGACGAGCTTCATCGGCTGCGCGGTCGGCGTCGGTTTCTTTATCGATGGCGGCGGCTTCGGGGATGGCGGAGGTCGCCCGATCCTTCTCGTACTTTTCAGTGGCCGGCCAATCGACAAGAGCGGAGGGCAGTTCCTCCCACTCGCCGCGGTCGGCGCTAAAGTAGCGCACGCGGTCGCCATGAATTTCGTATTTTGTGACCGACTGATAAGAGCCGTCTTTGAGGATGAGGCGCTTGGAAAGATCTTGCGCCCAGCATCGCTGTGGGACCACGGACAGCGGCAATGCAATCAGAACGAGTAAGACCAGCCAGTGGGAGCGCGCTCGAAAACGCAACATAGATAGCTCGATTATCGTCCCCCCGGAGCCTGCCTGCCAACCTTTGCTTCCTTTCGGGCGCGGAGGAAATCTTTGGGCGCGCTCCGCTGTCACCTGGCTGAAACCGGTTCGATTCGTGTCTCTGCTTGTAGTATGCTGCCCTTGTCGAGATTCTGCATGACGAACACGCCAACTTCTCGCTCGCAATGAAATTCAAACTCATTTCTTTTTCCAGAATAACAATCATCGTTTTGTGGGCAGCGACTCTCCCGGGGCATAGTTCTTCGCCGGCGAATCCAGCCGCAGCTCAATCTTCCGCCCAGGCCACCATTGCGTCGGCCGCCGAGCCGCCGCAGGGAGCGGTTTCTTATGCATCGGTGACCGAACTGAATGGATTGCTGGGGCAACTGGAAAGTACCTCGAGTACGGCGCAGGTAGATTTGGCCAAGCTGCGAATCGAACGCTGGAAAACGGACGGGGCGACAAAGAAACAGTCGCTGGCGGACGTGGATTCAATTGAGCGCAATCTGCATGATGCCTTGCCGGGGATGATTGACGCCTTGCATGGGTCGCCTGAGGATTTGCCCGCGACCTTCAAGCTGTATAGAAATCTGGATGCGCTTTACGACGTGATGGGAGGCGTGGTGGAGTCGACCGGAGCGTTTGGAACGAAGGACGATTTTCAGGCGCTGACGAATGATTTGAACGGCTTCGAGGGAGCGCGCAAACAACTGGCGGAGCGGCTGGAGAAGTTGGCGGGAGCGAAGGAGCAGGAGATTATTCGTCTGCGTGTGGAGTTGAAGACGGCGCAGTCGGCGGCTCCGCCGCCGGCGCCTCCGAAGAAAGTTGTGGTCGACGATACGGAGCCGGAGAAGAAACCTCCGGTGAAGAAGAAGCCGGCGGCGAAGAAGCCGGCCCATGCGACGGCTCCGGACAGTACGCAGACTCCCCAGGCGCAGCAGAAGCCGCAGTGAATTCGCGGGGCAAAAGCCTCGAGGGTGATGGGCGATGTACGTCGTCTCTTCGGCGCGGGCCTGCTCAGGGCGGGCTCGAAAAGGCCGCTCTTCCACCGTGGCGTCTCGAACCAGAGCGGGCGGCTGCGTGCCGCCCGAATCTGTTACCCTTCCTTTCGCACGCACTCAGGCCGATCGAAGCGTATGAGCCCGCAGATTATCGTTCCTTCTATCAGCGTTCCGGCAATCCTCGGCGGCTGCGTCATTATTGCCGTGGTGTTGCTGGATGCGTTCGAAACCGTGGTGCTGCCGAGGCGCGTGACGCGGCACTTCAGGCTGACGGCGTGGTTTTACCGGCGGACGTGGATTCCGTGGATGAAGATTGCGCGCCGCATCCAATCGCCGGTGCGGCAGCAGAGTTTTCTCGGATATTTTGGGCCGCTTTCGCTGATTCTGCTGCTGGCGTTCTGGGCGACGGGCCTAATCTTTGGCTTTGCCTTGTTGCAATACGGGGTGGGTGGGCACGAACAACTGGGGAATGAGCCGATCACCTTTGGAAGGCTTGTCTATCACAGCGGCGAGACCTTCTTCACGCTGGGTTACGGCGACATCGTGCCGACCTCGGGCGGCGCGCGGGCGCTTTCGGTATTCGAAGCCGGGATGGGGTTTGCGTTTCTTGGTGTGGTGATCGGATATCTGCCAGTGGTCTACGGATCGTTTTCGAAACGGGAGATCCAGATTTCGATGCTCGATGCGCGGGCGGGATCGCCGCCGACGGCCAGCGAGTTGCTGGTGCGGCTGGCGGGTGAGTCGGAGACTCCGGGAATCGATCAGACGGTGCTGGATGAAGTGCTGCGCGATTGGGAGCGATGGGCTGCGGAGTTGCTTGAGAGCCAGCTGTCGTATCCGGTACTGAGTTTCTTTCGCTCGCAGCACAGCAATCAATCGTGGCAGGGTGCATTGATGACCATGCTGGATGTTTCTTCGCTGGTAATCACGGGGATTGATGGGATTCATCCCGGGCAGGCGCGATTGACGTTCGCGATGGCGCGGCATGCGGCCGTCGATCTGGCGCAGGTTGTAAATGCGAGATACGATCCCTCAGCACCGGATCGATTGACGGATGCGGACTTCGATATTCTGCGCGAGACGCTGGCGAGTGCGGGTTTGAAATTGCGCGACTCGGAAGAAGCTCGGCAGAAACTGACCAAGCTCCGGTCGATGTATGAGCCGTATCTGCAGGCAACCGCGGTGAATTTGATGGTATCGCTGCCGCCCTGGCGGCATCCCGCAAAGACGCGTGACAATTGGCAAGCTGGGCCGTGGGACCGGATGATTCAAGCGAAAGGATTGGCGATTCTAGGGCAAAGGCCAGTGCGGCCGGGTGGCGCGGAAGATCATTTCTGAGTTTGGCTATGTCGGTGCGAATTCGAATGAGATTTTTGTCTGGTTGTCAGTTTGGTTTATGTTCGGGCGCTGCGCTCGGCGTCCCTTCCAATTGAACGAGCAATTTCTGCATTTTCTCGAAATCCGAGTCGCGCCCCGACCATGGCAGAAGCACATCAGGCGTGATTCCTGATTCTCGTTGGATCGGTCGGTGCGAAAGCGGATGCGATCCGGCATCCTGAATTGCGCGCCTGAGTTTTTTGAGCATGACCGGAATGCCACCGTTCGTGTAGAGATTTTTTGACAATAAGCGAAGGAGAATTCGCCGGTCTCCCAACAGCGCTACGGTCGCAGGCCCTCATGGCTAGCGGTGATGGCTGTCTCGAGAGTGGTCGGAGAGCATTTAGGTCCATCGGCGCCGGGCGCGGCTGATTTGTGTCTTGGGCGCCGCAGATTGCTGCGAAAATAGTTAATTAAGAAGAAGCAGTGGCTTCCTTTCTGGGGTGAGCCGGTGCGGCTCGGGAACATGCTAACATCCTCTGTTTCCGAACTTCTTGCATGAAGAGCATTGGCGAAAATGTGGTGAGAATCGAAGCGCAAGCATTGCGCGCATTGGCCGATCGCATCGCCGGGACGATGGCGAAAGCGTTTGAGAGCGCGGTGGAGCTGATGTTTTGCAGTGCCGGCCGTGTGGTAGTCACCGGGATTGGTAAAAGTGGCTTGATCGCGCGCAAGATTGCGGCGACGCTGAGTTCGACCGGAACGCCGGCGTTGTATCTGCATCCGGTGGAAGCGCTCCATGGCGATTTGGGGATGATTGTGCGCGGAGACGTCGTGCTGGCGCTTTCGGCTTCCGGAGAAACACAAGAAATTCTGGCCTTGCTGGCGACGATCAAGCGATTGAAGGTACCGCTGATTGCGATGACGGGGGAGGAGATATGTACAACCCATGCGGCGCGGGCGCCCTCGCCCGCGAAAAGCGTCCGCGCCGAAAGGAGTATCTCAACTCTCGCCGCGGCGGCGGATGTCGCGCTGGATTGTTCGGTGGCGAAAGAAGCGTGTTCGCTAGGGCTCGCCCCGACGGCATCGACGACGACGATGCTGGCGTTGGGCGACGCGCTCGCGATAACGCTAAGTGAAAAGCGGGGATTCAAAGAGGAGGATTTTGCCAATCTGCATCCCGGTGGGAACTTAGGCAAGAAATTGGCGCGAGTGGAAGTGCTGATGCACACAGGCGAGGCCATGCCCTGCGTCGCGCCGCGGACGAAGATGCCCGATGTGATCTATGAAATGTCGCGCAAGAAGCTGGGTGTGGCGGTTGTGCTGGAAAGCAAGAAATTACTGGGTGTAATCAGCGATGGAGACTTGCGGCGCTTGCTCGAAAAGCGCGGCAAGGATGTGATGGATTTGACGGCGGGTGAAGCAATGACGCGCAATCCGAAAACGATTGCCGCAAATGAGTTTGCGGCGACGGCGTTAGCGTTGATGGAGGAAAAGAAAATTACGTCGCTGATGGTTGTCGATGAATCTGGAAGATTAGAAGGCATTGTGCATCTGCACGACCTCTGGACCACGGAATTGGTGTAATCGAAGGCACTGTATGTATCACTACGATCCCAACACGGCGCTGGAAGAACTGACGGAAGACGCGACGCTGCCGAACCCTGTGCACGTGCGCGACATGATCCTGCGCAAGAAGCTTACGCCCGACCGATCGCTGGAGCTGAACCGACTCTTCGTCGAATATCAAAAATTTTTCGGCGAGACCCAGAAGCTAGGGAAAGAGATTTTGAAGCAGTTGACTGCCTAGCCCTTGTCATCTCCAGCCTTTTTGGCCGTTTGCCGATTTCGGCGGCTAGGCTCTGCAGGTCTGTCGCGATCATGAAAAGATCGCCCCCCTTGGCGGCGTAGAAGCCAATCGGATCCGGTTGCCTGAGCTTTGCTTCTCTTTGAAACCCCAATTGCCGGAATGCAGTCCCAGCCACATCTTCGACAAGAAGCGCCCAAGTCCTGCGCGCGCGCCGAATCGTGGCATGTCTACCGAACCTTCATTGTTCCACCATTCTGCAAAGTGCTCCAGGTCTTCGGCAACGCTTACCCAGCGCCCATTGTGAGCATGTTCATGCTTTTCTTTACCTACCCGAATGCGTCTAATCCCACGTACAATAACAACCTCCCTTGTAGAACCTGAGATGCCGATTGGAGTGTGGTCACAACTCGGTACTCGCAACTCGGGACCCGGAACATCAGTCACTATGCATCGTTGGTCAGAACTGTTTATTCCTACTCTGCGCGAGGCACCGGCGGACGCCGAGGTTGCCAGTCACAAGTTTCTGGTGCGGTCAGGCTACATCCGACAGCTTGCGGCGGGAATCTATTCCTATCTTTTTTTAGGCAACCGCTCGTTCAACAAAATCGTCGCCATCGTACGCCAGGAGATGGACGAGATCGGGCAGGAGTTCTTTCTGCCGGCACTGCATCCGCGCGAGCTGTGGGAGGCGAGCGGACGCTGGGTACTGATGGGCGACAGCCTGTTTCGCCTGAAAGACCGCAAGGGCGCCGAGCTTGCACTGGGCATGACTGAAGAAGAAGTGATGACCTCGATTGCGCTCAAGGAGCTGCGCAGCTACAAGCAGCTGCCGCAGATCTGGTATCAGATTGCGCCCAAGTTTCGCGATGAGCCGCGGCCAAGGTCGGGGCTGCTGCGGGTGCGGCAGTTCATGATGAAAGATTCGTATTCGTTCGATATCGATGCGGCGGGGCTCGACGTTTCTTACAAGAAACATTACGACGCCTATTGCCGAATCTTTGATCGTTGCGGATTGAAGTACATGGTGGTCGAAGCCGATTCCGGAGCGATGGGGGGAAAAGAATCGCATGAGTTCATGGTGCGCACGTCGGCGGGAGAAGACCGGATCGTGAGCTGCGATGGCTGCGACTACGCAGCCAACATGGACAAGGCGACGTCGAAGCTGGACGCGGTCGCGGATTTGAAGCCGGAGGGCGACGGCAAGCCGCTCGAAGTGCACACTCCGGGGCAAAAGACGATTGAAGATGTGGCGAAATTTTTGGGCGTCTCGCCAAAGAACAAAATCAAGACTCTGGCGTTGACCACCGACGAGAGAGACGAGAAGACGGGCGAAAGCAAATCGCGCGCTGTGGCTGTGCTGATGCGCGGAGATCATCAGTTAAATGAGACGAAGCTGAACGCGACCGTCGCCGTGGCTACGCGTCCGATGGAACAAGGCGAGCTTAAGGCGCTGTTCAAGTCTCCGGCGGGATATTTGGGGCCGTTGGGAATTGAGTGGGCGAAGGATCTGAAGAAGGATCTGGAGCGTCCGCTGCTGCTGGCCGACAAGGCACTTGAAGGGCGCACGAATCTGATCGCCGGCGCGAACAAAGAGGATTATCACTTGAAGAATCTCACGGCCGGAAAGGATTTTCATCCGACGGCATATATCGATCTGCGCAGCGTGAACGCGGGAGAAGCTTGTCCGAATTGCGGCCATCCGTTGCGCATCGACACGGCTGTCGAAGTTGGACACATTTTCAAGCTCGGCTATCGTTATTCGGAATCGATGGGAGCGCGTGTGCTGGATAAAAATGGCAAGGAAGTAATGCCGATCATGGGCTGCTACGGAATCGGCATTGAGCGCATTCTGACGGCGGCGGTTGAGCAAGGCAACGACAATGAGGGATTCTGGCTGCCGGCGGCGATTGCTCCCTTTGAAATTGTCGTGACTCCCACGAATGTGAAGGACGACGGCGTGTACAAGGCGGCGCAGGAGATCGCGGCCAAGCTTGAGGCGGCGGGTTTTGACGTGATTCTCGACGATCGCGATGAGCGACCGGGAGTGAAGTTCAAAGACGCGGATTTGGTCGGAATTCCCTTCCGAATCACGGTGGGCAAGAAAGTTACCGAAGGAACTGTGGAAGTGGTTTTACGTTCGACTCGCGAAGTGC
>JASHRB010000057.1 GCA_030037575.1 Candidatus Sulfotelmatobacter sp.
CACCCCCGCCAAATCCACCGCCCGAAAATCCACCCCCGCCGCCGAAGCCGCCCCCACCGCCCCATCCCGATCCGGTTGAACTTGCTCGCGGAGCAGAAACGAATACCTGGTGCATATCAGTTGCCATGCCGTGCATCGCGCCGGCAAACAAAATGGGATTGAAGCCCATCCCATATGCGTATCCCGGTCCCACGTACCAACTCGGAGGATCCTTTACGATCCCCGCAAAGGCCTGCGCCCAGTGATGCTCAACCCCCAGAGCCATCGCATAGGGAAGAAATTTTTCGAATGTATTCGAGGGCATAGTCTTCAGCCGCTCGCCGTCGACCCGATTCATGAACTCCTGAAATCCCAGCACGGCGATATGAGTGCGCGCGCCCTTTAGCGTTTTCGCGGTCATGACTCGGGCAAAGAGAAACCAGATCACCGCCGAGACGAACAATGAGAGGATCAGCACCGGAATCGACGACAGAAGATCAGCGCTGTGGAAAAATTGCAGCGCCGCAAACAGCAGGAGAATGCCGCCCGCCGCCGCGAGGCTGTAGCCGTTTGCCGATTCCGGGTCGAGCGTGTAAATGCCCTTCTGCTTCAACGCCGCCATAATGTCTTGGCGTATAGGAGGCACCGCTGCGTAGAAACGATTCCGCAGGCTTGACAGGCGAATCTCGCCCTCGTCTCCTACAAAAATGTTTTCCATCATCACCCGCTCATGCGGCGCCAGTCCGCGCCAATCCTGGCGGTTCTGCAGTAAATGGAAAATATAATCTTTGTGGTGAAAGACCAGTCCCTTGTCGTCGACTTCCTCAATCTTGATGAAGCCGCGCACGGCAAGATCGACAATGGTCGATGTGATGTCGCGGGGATGAATGCTGTCATCGAGCAAAGTCCCCGCTTCGGCAGGAGTCATACCCGGAGGCGGCTCGTACATCGGCGCAAGCGATTCGCCCGGGTCGGGATCGCGGCCTACCGACCACCACAATGAAAGCATTACGATCAAGGTGACGACTGGCAAAAAGACAGCTGGATTGCCGCCTAAGAACCAAAAGAATTTGGTGAGCGAGCTCGGCTGTTGGAGAATGCCTTTGGGAATGTAAACGTCGATAGTCATTCCTCCGCGCATGGGTAGAGGATTGGTCGTGGCAAAATCGACGGTCGATCCGTCCACGTTAGCGGTTGCATCGCGTTCGGTGGAACCGTAAACGCCGGTGAACGCCTGAGCGCGCAGTGATCCGTTCGCCGCGGCGGGGAAGTGAAGGCTGGCTGCGGCGTGATCGATGGGCACCGGCCAGTCGTTTCCTGTGACATTCCAATAGAACTCGTTGTATTGATCGAAAAATCGCGTGGCGTTGCGCACGCGATATGCGATTTCGACAGTGCGCGTGGCGTTGTCCGCGTCCGGAATGTAGATTTTGAAATCGCGATAAGCGCCTGAGGTCGACCAATCGTATTGCAGCGCGCGGCCATCCTCCTCGGTGATGCTCTTGATATCGACGAACAATTCATAATTCGTTCCATTCGGGCCGGGATACTCGATAGGAATCGTTCGGTGAATTCCGTGCCACTCTCCGACGAAGACCAGGGTGATGGCTTCATCGACCTGTGCGCTGCCGTCTTGGTTGACCGTTATGTCGTCCCGAAAATCTGAAATACGCCAGGAACGGGCAAAGGCGGGCGCCGCCCCAGCCGCGACGATGATTGTGAGAAGAACTAACTTCGACCGCCGGGCGGCGAAACATGGGAAAAACAGCAACTCCCTCCACCTCACTCGCTTCGCTCCGCTCCGGTGGGGATGACCGGCAGTTGGTTCGGAGACCATGGGCGCCATGGGTCAGAACTTCACCGCGACCGGTTCCCGATCGGCGGCCGCGGTTTCGAAGAACTGCCGTTGCTGGAAGCCGAACATGCCGGCAATAAGATTGGTTGGAAAGACCTGAATTTTCGTGTTGAGATCACGCACCACAGCGTTGTAATAGCGGCGCGAGTTTTGGATTGAATCTTCCACCTCGCTCAACGAACCCTGAAGCCGAGTGAACTCTTCCGAGGCCTTCAACTCCGGATAATTCTCGGCAACCGCGAACAAGCTCTTGAGCGCGCCGGTAAGCTGATTTTCAGCCGCGGCTTTGTCTTCGGGGGTGGTTGCCTGCATCGCCTGCGAGCGGAACTTGGCGACGTTCTCGAACGTTCCTTTTTCGTGCGCCGCATAACCTTTCACGGTTTCAACCAGATTCGGAATCAGATCGTGCCTGCGCTTGAGCTGCACATCGATATCCGACCATGCGGAATCGCAGCGCACGCGCAGTTGCACCAGGCCGTTGTACATGCCAACGAGCACCACGACAATGAGCACGAGAATTACGAGAACAATGATTCCGGTCATGAGCTTCTCCGGTTTTCGAATCTCGGACTGCGAACTTCCGCTCGCGGATTCAATGGGACGTTAGCACAGCGAGCACCCGGGCGCAAACCAATTGGCACAAATCTCGAATGCTCTCCTGCGAATCGCGACAAGCCTTGGGCAAACTGCTAACCGCAAAATGACTCACGCCTCACGCCTCCGCGACAAACACTGTGAGCGCATCGCATAAGCTCGGCCCACCTCGAGCAAATCACCCCTGCGACTGAATTAAGTGAATCGGCCACCTCAGGAGCGGCTGCGAGGCGGGCCCTGCCTGCTCGAACGCGGTCGAAAACCAAACCCAGGAAAGCGATATGATCAAAGCAATCGTCAGTTTGGCCACCGCGGAGCAGAGGAGGCGATCAAGCTTAATCAACCCGCTGGTTTTGTCGAGTTCATATTTCACGCTCGATCCGAACGGAATCTCGTTGATGCAGTCGAATTCGTGGGGAAGCATGTCGCCGGGGTTCACGTCGTGCCCGGAGCGGATCATCGCATTCTCTGGGGCTCTATTTTATTTGGCGGGTGGCATGGCGAAGTTGCATGCCACGGGTCGTTAAGATCAAGGCAGTAGTGCTATCATGGGCTCATTCGGAGGGCCTATGCCAGTTACCCGCCTGCTTGCCCTTTGGGTTTTATGGATAGCGTGGACCGGATTCGGCTTGGCGCAATCGCCGGAGAACGCTGCCAATCTGGTTGTGTTTCAGGGAGCTGCATCGATGAACCTCGTAGACGCGCCGCCCGCGGCCGATCGATCGGCGGCCCGCCCGGACGCGCGGAGTGACATGAGCGCACAAAGCAATCAGGACAGCGACGCGCCCATGCCGATTCCCGGTGAGCGTCGGCGTGCGCACTCGATGAATGTTCTCCCACTCGGGGATTTGGATCGGACGTGCCTGTTCATTCGAGACTACCGCGTGGTGCGCGACAGCCCGCGTTCCGACTCCACGCACCGCGATGGCTACACGACGTGCGTTCCGGCGGCGCGATTTCGCCTGTACACGACGCTGGAGCAAGGCCGCTGAAAGCGAAGCAGTCGGCCAATGATGCGGTCTCGTCCTCGGCCGCTGGTAAAGGGCCGCTGTGACCCTTTGGAACCTTGATTCGCCGTTCTCGTAAAGAGTAAAGTCAACGGAGCGGTTGGTTGCCTATGTCCAGTCAGAGCAAAACCTATCTCAAGTTCGGCGCGGCTACCGCCGTGATTCTGGTGTTGTTGGGCTATCTGGCGTACACCGGCGTCGAGGACAGCAAGAGCTATTACGTCACCATCAGCGAACTGCACAAGATGGGGGACGGTGCTTATTCGAAACGCCTGCGGGTAGCGGGAAATGTGCAGCCGGGGTCGATCAAGCGGGTGGGAACCCATGTGCAGTTTGTGCTGCTGGAGCAAGATCAGTTGCTTTCGGTGGATTACAGCGGAACGGAAGCGCCTCCGGATACATTCAAAGATGATGCGCAAGCTCTCGCCGACGGCCGTTTTGGACACGACGGCGTCTTCCACGCCAGCGCATTACAGGCCAAGTGCGCCTCGAAATACGCCCCGCAACAGCCCGGCAATCAGATGCAAGCGGCACCGGCCAAGAACGTGACCCAAGTTCAAGCGGGGGCGCAGCCCGTCGTGGCCTCGAACTAACGCCATAGAAACAGATCGGTCGCCTCCGGTAAACTCATCGCCGGAGCCAGGGGCGCGTTGGGATCCTCGTGACCGACACCATCATCACCGTCGACAATCTCATCAAGCAGTTCGGCCGCTTCGCCGCCTTGCGTGGTATCAGCGCGGAATTCGGCGCGGGCAGATTTCACGTCATCCTGGGCGACAACGGCGCGGGCAAGACGACCCTGCTGCGCGCCATGGCTGGCCTGGCCAGTCCTACGCGGGGCGCGGTTTCAATTCTGGGCAGGACTCCGCATGAAGCTTGCCGCCAGATCGGCTATATGGCCCATCCCTCTTTGCTTTATGACGAAATGAGCGGGATGGAGAATCTGCGTTATTTCGCCCGCCTCTACGATATTGCCGATGTGGCGCATTGCGAAGCGGCAATTCTTTCCGTGAAACTCGACCCCACGCTCGCACGTCCGGTGGGCCAGTATTCCCAAGGAATGCGGCAGCGCATGTCGCTGGCGCGGGCGATTCTGCACGATCCGAAAATGCTGTTGCTCGATGAACCCTTTTCGAATGTCGACGTGCATTCGGCGCAGGAGATGGTCGGGTTGCTGAAAGGCATGCGCGATGCTGGCAAGACGATCTTCGTGGTAACCCATCAGCCGTCGTGGATGGAAGGTGTTGCCGATGAATTTATCTGGATGCAGTCCGGGCGGATTGTCGATAGGACGGCGAGTCTGTCTCCGCGCGTGCCTGGTCCGGTGCAGGCATGAATTCTCTCCGCTCCATTACCCTGGCGTCGCTGGCCAAAGACATTCGGCTGGAATGGCGTTCGAAAGATGCGCTGAACTCGATGCTGTTTTTTTCCCTGCTGGTGGTGGTGATTTTCAGTTTTTCGTTCGATCCCACGGCTGAGGAATCGCGCCAAATAGCCGGAGGGCTGGTCTGGGTTGCTTTTCTGTTTTCGGCGATCGTTGCCTTGAATCAGACCTGGGCCCGCGAACTGCGCAACCAAGTGCTGGATGCATACCGCGTTTCCCCGGCTCCGGCAAATGCTCTGTTCCTGTCGAAAGCGCTCGGCAACTTTATTCTGGTCACATTGCTTGAAGCGGTGATGGCTCCGCTGTTCATGGTGTTTTACAACCTTCGCATAGTGGGCGCGGCATGGGAGTTAATTCCCGTGGGCGTGCTGGGAACCTGGGCGCTGGTGGCGAGCGGAACATTTTTTGCGGCCATGTCAATCCGCACCCGTATGAGGGAAGTCATGCTGCCGCTGATTCTTTTTCCGTTGTCCATTCCGGCGATTCAAAGCATGGTTGAAGCCACACGCATCATCCTCGGGGGTGAGGGCAATCCACGCTTCTGGATCGTGTTGCTTCTCACCTACGATGTGGTGTTTACTACTGCTTGTCTGGCCTTATTCGAAACGGTGTTGCAGGCAGAATGAAAAAGGCCTTCCCCATCCTTGCGGTCCTGACCGTGCTGCTGCTGGCCTATGCGTTCTATCAGGCAATGTGGGTCGCTCCGACCGAGCGAACCATGGGCGAGGTGCAGCGTATTTTCTATTATCACGCGCCGTCGGCGTGGACCGCGTTCATCTTGTTTTTTGTGAATTTCGCCGCTTCGCTGGCCTATCTCATAAAGCGCAACCCCAAGGCTGATGCAATCGCGGTTGTGAGCGCCGAAGTGGGAGTGGTTTTCTGTACGGTGGTCCTGGTGACCGGGCCAATCTGGGCACGACCGGTGTGGGGCATCTGGTGGACCTGGGATCTTCGGTTGACGCTAACTTTGGTGCTGTGGTTGATTTACCTCAGCTACCTGGTTTTGCGGCGCTTCTCGGATAGTGCACAAACTCCGAAGCTGGCGGCCGTGCTCGCCATTTTCGGAGCACTCGATGTCCCGCTGGTTTATTTTTCGATCTGGT
>JASHRB010000736.1 GCA_030037575.1 Candidatus Sulfotelmatobacter sp.
GGTCAATTTCCGCCGCGCGATTTCCGAAGCGATCAACCGCGAGGACTTGAGCCGCATTGTCTATCACGGCCACGCGCAGCCGGCTTTCGGCCCGTTTTCGCCGGCCAACAGATTCTGGTTCGACACCAAGCTGAAGCCGCTCGCCTATAGCCCGGACGCCGCTTTGAAGGCTCTGCAACCAGAAGGCTTCCGCATCGAGAATGGCGCGCTCAAAGACAAAGGTGGCAATACCGTTGAATTTTCGATCATGACCAACGCCGGTAATAGACCACGTGAACGAATGGCTGTGCTGATTCAGGATGACCTGCAGAAAATCGGCATTCACGTCAGTGTGGTCACGCTCGACTTCCCTTCTTTAATCGAGCGCATGACTCACACCTTCGACTATGAGGCGATTATTCTCGGTCTGACGAATGTGGATCTCGATCCGAACGGAGAAATGAATGTTTGGTTGAGTTCCTCAGAGACTCATCAGTGGAACCCGCAGCAGAAAACTCCAGAAACCAGCTGGGAGGCGGAGATCGATCGGCTGATGCGCGAGCAGGCTTCGTCGAACCATACGGCAAAACGAAAAGCCGCATTCGACCGGGTACAGGAGATCGTTGTCGAAGAAGAGCCTTTTATTTTTCTGGTTAACAAAAATGCCCTATGCGCGGTATCGACCAGGGTGCATGGCGTGGTCCCGGTAATTCTTTCGCCGCAGACATTCTGGAATGCGGAGCGCATCACCGTATCGAAATAGGCGTGGCGCGCCGACGCATCTTTGGATGATCCGAAATTAAAAGCGAGAGCAGCAACGAAGCGATGTCAACCAAAGCTGACAGAAATGGGGTTCTGCTGTCCGCAGCCCTGACCGTGCGCTACCCCGGCAAGCCGCCGGTTTTGCGCGATGTACAACTCGAAATTCGCAACGGCGAAGTGCTGGGACTGGTAGGACAGAGCGGTTCGGGCAAAAGCACGCTGGCGATGGCGATTCTCGGATTGGTGGAAAAAAAGCGGGTGCAGGTGGAAGGATCAATCCGGTTTCAGAATGCTGACCTGCTGAAGCTTTCGGAGAGTGAACTGCGCTCCCGGCGCGGCCGAACCATCTCCTTGGTCCTGCAAAGTCCGCTCTCGTCGCTGAACCCGGCGCTAAAAATCAAGACGCAACTCAAGGAAGCTTGGCGGGCTCACGCCTCAGGAACGCGTGACGAAAGCCTGGCCGCAATTCGTAGCTCCCTGCACAGTGTTTCTCTGCCCTCAGATGAAGAATTCCTACGCAAATATCCCTCTCAAATGAGCGTCGGCCAGGCGCAGAGAGTTCTGATCGCCATGGCGGTCATGCACCATCCGGCTTTGCTTCTCGCCGATGAAGCCACCAGCGCGCTTGATGTGATTACCCAGTCGGAGATTCTTGCGCTGTTCCGCGGACTGAATCGCTCGACCGGGACGGCGATTCTTTACATCTCGCACGACCTTGCTTCTGTCGCCGGAATTTGCGATCGCATCGCGATTCTGCATCAGGGGCAGATCGTTGAATGCGGGGCGACTGAACAGATCTTCACTAATCCGCGGCATGAGTACACACAGAAGTTAATGGCCGCGCTGCCACGACTGGCATCCTGGAACTCCGCGCTGGCCGAAAAAAGGGAAGCCGCTGCCGCACGCTAAATGCGGGACTTCGCTGGCTCGCTGAACCACCCATCTGAACCATCCGTAAGATTCATACTCTTAGACCGCTCAGGCCATGCGGGGCAAAACCGGCGGGTTGTGCCTGGATTCTGGGACAAACTGTCCCGCGCCCGGACCGGCAGGACACAATGGCCCAAAGCGGCGTATCAAAAATCGCATATCTCATTGTATTACAACAGCTTATGGCAATCCGATTGGTACAAGCCGTGCACCACAGCTGGTGAGTCGCCGTACCGTTTCCTTTTTAAAACTTACAACCCATTCCCTCCAGAAGGGTGAAAGATTCTATGTTGCAGACACTTGAACCAAAGAAACCGGCCCGCGGCGAACGCCACAGCGCAGCTTGGGGAAAGCGCGTGGCCTTTTTTTTGGTGTTTCTGGTCGCACAGTCCGCCTTTGCGGCCCAGACCGAGAAAGGCAAGTTATCGGGCAAGTTCGCTCCGGACCTTGCGCCGACGCTGGCGCGAGCGCATGACGCCTCGGCTTCTGAAACAGTGAGGGTGATTGTGCAGTATCGCGTCGTCCCGACCGATACCCACTATGCCACCATGCGAAGGCGTGGAGGAGTCCTGCACTCGAAACTACACCTCATCAAAGGCGCGGCGTTCACAGTTCCGGTACGCGCGCTGCCTCTCCTGGAAGCCGACCCTGAGATCGTCTCCGTTAGCATCGACCATCCTATGAAGGTTGCGGATGACCTTGTCAATGGTGCCATTGGCACGAGTTCGGCGTGGAACTCTGGATATACCGGCGCAGGCATCGGCGTCGCCGTGATCGACAGCGGCATCAACGACAGCCATCCCGATCTCTGGAACTCAGCCGAGACCCAGTCGCGCGTGGTTTATCACCAGGACTTCACGGGAACGCCGACCACCAACTCCAGCGGAGCGCAGTACGACTTGTATGGCCACGGAACGCACGTTGCCGGAAT
>JASHRB010000737.1 GCA_030037575.1 Candidatus Sulfotelmatobacter sp.
AAAGAAACCCCGCGCAGAACCTCATTGTTGGCGAAAGCCAGCGCCACATCTTCAAAAACGATGGCTGGCGCGGACTCTTCCTTGCTGGTCAGCACCGAGGAGTCAAGCGGCAGGGAGGGAGCAGGCATCGTCAGTGGAAGGAAAGCGTCGCCATCAACAGACGCGTCAGGAACAGATCGAACGCCAGAATCAGAACGGAAGCGGCCACCACGGCCTGCGTGGTTGCGCGGCCGACGCCTTGCGTCCCCCCGCGCGCATTCATTCCATAGAAGCAGCCGATGGTGGCGATGACAAAGCCGAACAATACCGGCTTGATCAGTCCCATGAATACGTCCTGAAAAATCAACGTCTGCCAAGCGTTGTACCAGTATTGACGGGCGTCAAGCCGCAACAACACTTTGGCAATGAACAACCCGCCGGTGAGGCCGACCAGATCGGAAATGATGGTCAGGAAAAAAAGCATGAACACCGTCGCGACAACGCGGGGCGTCACCAATTTCTTCATGGGATCGGTGCCCAAGGAGCGCATGGCGTCGATCTGCTCGGTCACGACCATCGATCCTAATTCGCTGGCCATTCCGGAGGAATTTCGTCCGGCGACCATCAGACTGGTCAACACGGGTCCCAACTCACGCACCATTGACGACGAAACTAGTTGTCCCACCAGAGTGATGGAGCCGAAGCGCTCCAGCGTATTCGAGGCTTGCAGGGCGAGAACGGCTCCGGTGAAAAAGCCGGTGAGCACGACGATGGGAAGCGATCCTACGCCGATCGTGTCCGCCTGCATCACCATATCGCCGAGATAAAGCGGCTGTCGAAAGAAATTGGCGATGGCCTGCGCGCAGAATAGAACGTAGTCCTGTACCGTTTGAACTGTTTCTTTGGCGAGGTAGGTGGGCGAAGTCAGTTCCATGCGGCACGAAGAAACGGCGCAAAGGGTGCCGCTCTTTCCCGCACTATAACAGAGATGGCTCGCGCCGTTCGTTGTTGAAAAGGTTCGTACGATGGAGGAGCGGTCGGGAATCGATGGCCAGCGCCAGTCAGGAAGCGAATCTTATCCGCGGGGTTTCTTCTTGATTTCGATGTTCAGCCGGCGAATTTTCTGATTCAGGGTTGAGAGCGGAATCTTGAAATGCTCAGAGGCTTCCGTCTGATTCCAGTTGCACTTCTCCAGCATGTCAACGATGATGCGCCGCTCCATGTCTTCGACGATTTCAAACAGCGAAGCATCCGGGGGGGGATCGTGCAGAGTGTACGCTGCACTGCGGCCAAGCAGGTTGTCAGGCAACAGGTCGGGCGTGATTTCCGGCCCCGAGGAAAGCACGACCGCGCGCTCGAGTACATTCTCAAGTTCGCGCACGTTTCCCGGCCAGGAATACGCCATCAACGGCCGCAGCGCTTCCGGCGTAATGCTGCGAGCCGGACGGTCGTTCTCTTCGGCATATTTTTTCAGGAAGAAATCGATCAGCAGCGGAATGTCTTCTTTGCGCTGCCGCAGCGGAGGCAGTTCGATGGTGATCACGTTCAGCCGGTAAAACAGATCCTCGCGAAAGCGGCCTTCACGCACCGCTTGGCGCAGATCGACGTTGGTGGCAGCGATAATGCGCACATCGACCTGCATTTCCTGCACCCCTCCCAGATGCATGAATTTGCGGTCCTGCAGCACGCGCAGAATTTTGGCCTGTGTGTCCAGGCCCATGGAAGCGATTTCATCGAGAAACAGCGTGCCGCGGTCGGCCATCTCAAACAGGCCTTTTTTGGAGGCGATGGCGCTGGTGAACGCGCCTTTGACGTGGCCGAACAAGGTGGATTCCAGCAAATCGGTCGGCATCGACCCGGTGTTTACCGGCACGAAGGGATGATCACGCCGCGGCGAATTCAAGTGCAGGGCCTTGGCGATGACCTCTTTCCCTGTGCCGCTCTCGCCCTGTAGCAAGACGGTGGAGCGGCTATTTGCGACCTGCGCAACCAGGTCGAATATCTTCAGCATCGCCTCGCTCTTGCCGACGATGTTCTCGAAGTTGTAGCGCTGTTTGAGCGCGCGCTTGAGCTGAACATTCTCTTCTTCGGCGCGGCGCCAGCCCACGGCGGCGCGAATGTCGGCAAGCAGTTTCTCGTTGTCCCACGGCTTTTGAACGAAGTTAGCCGCGCCCGACTGCATGGCACGCACGGCATTTTCGACGGTTCCGTAGGCGGTAATCATGATGACCGGCAGGCGGCTTTCGTGGGCGCGAATCTCGGCGAGAATCTCCAGGCCATCGCGGCCGGGCAGTGCGAGATCGAGCAAGACCAGATCGAAGGGATGCTCGCCAATTCGCTGCAAACCGGCCTCGCCCGTGGCCGTCGTTTCGACCACAAAACCTTCCATTTCCAGCAAAGCCTGCAGCGAGTCGCGAATTTCCGCTTCATCGTCGATGATGAGCACGGCGCCGGCGAGCCCGTGGCTGCCGTTCAACAGATTCCGCGAGAGGATCACCGTATCAGACATATTCCGCCTTGGATGGCACCGCCTTCTTGCTTACAGGGAAATCGAGCGTGAAGGTGGTCCCACTGCCGGGACGGCTTTCCACGCGAATCTTGCCCGCATGCTCCTGAATGATGCCGTACGTAACCGAGAGGCCGAGGCCGGTTCCGCGCGGCTGGCCGTCGCGGGGGGAAGTTTTGGTGGTGAAAAACGGGTCGTAAATGCGCTCGATGTGTTCCGGCGCAATGCCTGATCCGGTATCGGAAACGGAAACGCTGACACTCTCGCCGTTAATCGTGGCCACGCGCAAGGTGCCTCCGCCGGCCATGGCGTCTTTGGCATTAAGAAACAGATTCAGGAAAACCTGTTGCAACCTTCCCGCATTTCCCTGAATCGGGAAGAGCGCCGGCGCGGGCGCATTTTCAACCCGAATCTTGCCCACTTTGAACTGGTGCTCGAGCAGCGCCAGCGTGTCCGCGATTACTTTGTTCACATCGACGTCGCCGATTTCGCTGCCGCTGGTGCGAGAGAAGTTCAGGAGGTTGTTCACGATTTCCGAAGCACGGAAAGTTTGCCGGGTGATTTTCTCCAGCAACCCGGATTTTTGCGGGTCTCCCTGCAGCTGCTTTGAAAGCATCTGCGCATAAGAAGAAATGACAGCCAGCGGCGTGTTGACCTCATGCGCCACGCCGGCGGCGAGCAATCCGATCGAAGAAAGCTTGTCCGCCTGGGAGAGCTGCGCCTCAAGGTCGACGCGTTCGGTGATGTCATCCATGATGATCAGTCGGCCGATCACTTCAAATTTGCGCGTGACCAGCGGCGCCAGCGCGACGTTGACGGTGCGAACTTCGCCGGCGGGTGTCTTCAAGCGGAATTTATACAGGTTGCGAATTCCCGGCTCCCGTCGCATGCGGTTGAACTCTTCCACAAACTCCACCGGGAATATCGCGTTCATGGGTTGAGTCAGCGCCTGCCAGCGCGGCAGCGCATACATGACTTCCATCTGCGCGTTCCAGCTTTCGATGCGGTCTTCCATGTCGAGCGCCATCACACCGACATTGATGGATTCGACGATGTTTTCGTTGAAATCTTTGAGCCGCTCGTATTCCGCTGCTTTTTTCTGCAAGGACGCATAAAGCTGCGAATTCTGTAGGGCGATGCCCAGATATCCGCCTAGGGTTTCGACCAGCTCCATGTCTTCGCTCGACAGGAAATCACCCTGGGTAGTCTTCCCGAGGCCCAGCACGGCGATGGTTTTCTGCTGCGCCAGACAAGGGATGTAATAATTCAAATCCAGCCGCGCGATGGCTTGCTGCGCGCTCGCTGTTTCGC